>CAZMRM010000070.1:10989-12534 GCA_964568515.1 uncultured Chitinophaga sp.
CATCAAATTATTTTTAAAGACGGGGCAAACGGAACCATTGATGAAAAAGAATTTACATGGGATGTCATTTCAAAAGAGAACAGAATTTTTTACATCATTAAAGATCATAAATCCTATACGGTTGAAATTTTAAAAGCTGATTTTACAGAAAAGCAGTTCATAATCCGTGTAAATGGGAATAAATATCAGTTAGATGTAAAAGATAAATTTGATGAGTTATTAAAAAGTCTCGGTTTTGATAATCTTAATGCTAATAAAATAAATGAAATAAAGGCTCCTATGCCTGGTCTTGTGTTGGATTTGAGGGTTAATGAAGGTGAGAGTGTTAAAAAGGGTGATCCTATCCTGGTTCTGGAAGCGATGAAAATGGAAAATATTATTAAATCTCCTATAGATGGCACTATCAAAAAAATAAATGTAAAAAAAGGACTTGCAGTAGAAAAAAATCAGGTGCTTGTACACTTCGGATAATCCCTTTTCCAACTTTATGGAACAATGATTGGAGCCCCCATCAACAATGTTTAATTAAAATCCCAATAAAATGGAACAAAACAATTCACGAAGAAATTTTATTAAAAAATCTGCAACACTTGCTTTTGGTGCTTTTGCAGCAACCTCTGTTGCTGGTAATCTGTTAAATGCAACCGTTCATTCTGGTTCGTCAGACAAGAAATCTATCGCCACTTCAGAGGAGGGAAAATTCACCCTTCCACAACTTCCCTATGGATATGATGCATTAGAGCCTCATATTGATAAAATGACAATGGAAATTCACTACACAAAACACCATCAGGCCTATGTAACCAATTTGAATAAAGCATTAGAAACAGCCGATGCTTCACTTGTTGGAACTTCTCCTACTTTAGAATCTCTTTTTACAAAAATGGACAAATTACCGGATGCAATAAGAAATAATGCAGGAGGACATTACAATCATTCACTGTTTTGGACATTAATGAGTCCTTCAACAACAGCAGAAAATGCTCCAGATGGAAAATTAAGGGAGGCTATTAAAAGTTCATTTACTTCATTGGATGAATTTAAAAAACAATTTTCAGATGCTGCCAGCAAACGTTTTGGCTCCGGATGGGCCTGGTTGGTTGTAAATAAAGGAAAGCTACAAATTACTTCTACTGCAAATCAGGATAATCCTTTAATGAATTTAAACAGCATCGAAACAAAAGGAACACCTGTATTAGCCCTGGATGTGTGGGAGCATGCATATTACTTAAAAAATCAAAATCGCAGAGCGGATTATATTAATTCGTGGTGGAATGTCATAAATTGGAAAACGGCAGAATCACTGTATACTTCTGCCAAATAACAACAAACAAAAAGAGACTGTTTTTAAAACAGTCTCTTTTTGTTTAAGCCTATTTCTTCCGATTAAACCAAAGAAATATCAAACTGAACCAAATCAACGAACTCCTGAACACGTGATTCCACCTGCTCATTGCTTAAGTTTATTAAATTTTCCGTTCCAAATTTTTCAACACAGAAAGATGCGGTTGCTGAACCAAAAATAATAGCACGTTTCATATTATC
>CAZMRM010000071.1:0-589 GCA_964568515.1 uncultured Chitinophaga sp.
GGATCACCGGTATGATCAGCACTTTTGTGCCAATGTGCATTTTCCGGAGGAGGGTTGGAAGTATTTGAGATCGTATATTGTCCGTCTGTCGGCCAGCCATTCGTATAAGTATAGGTGGTGGTTCCCGGAGGCAAAGCATTTCCGGCGGTAGTACCGGCGCCAAATGTTTCTTTAAAAATAGCATCACCTAAAGTTCCATTGCAAAGTTGGGCGTTTGATCTTAAAGCAGTGAAGTAAAAGAACAATATGAAGAAATAGATGCGAAGCCTCATTACACAAGTAATTGATTTAACATATAAAGCAATGAATTTTTTTGATAGACTTCAACTCTCAGTCAGTTCGATTGATCAATCAGCACAGAAAAGAGCTACAATTACCATTTATTGCAAATGCAAATTGATCAATTTGAATGAAATTAAGACCTGCCCGGTGCCTTTTAAAGTGTTTCCATTCTTTTTAAAGCTCCTAAGTTTAAAGGAGATATTTATCCTGTTACCTGATCGTGTTTTTATAAATGACATCTCTAAACGAATTAAAAATGAAAAAGAAAGCATCCTCTCTCCTTTTACTTGTTTCTGTTTTTTTTATG
>CAZMRM010000071.1:599-3857 GCA_964568515.1 uncultured Chitinophaga sp.
AACAACACAGCAATGACTACCAATAAAGAAAGAATGAGGGTGGACCAGGTTACAAAAGAATCAAGCCGGGAAACCAGGTTAACGGATAGAGATCATGCGAGCAGGAAGAGCAGGAATTTTGGCTTCAAGGAAATTAAGATTATAGAAGGAAACATTGGCTATCTGAATTTAGAGTATTTTGATGAGACGCGTTATGCGGAAGAGACGGCACTGGCTGCCATGAGCTTTCTTATGAATGCGGAAGCACTCATTATCGATTTACGTGAAAACAAAGGAGGCTCCTTCACCATGATGGAATTGCTGTTAAGCTACCTGATAAATAATCAGGAAATAACGCAGATCCATGATCTGTACAAGAACGCAACAAATAAAACGGCTCAGGTACGCCGTTTGCCTTTTATTCCCGGAAAAGAAATGGAAAAAATTCCATTGTATATTCTAACGGGCAAACAAACTTCCTCAACAGCAGCAGCATTAAGCGATTATCTCCAGAACCGGAAAAGAGCCATCATCATAGGAGAACCATCAACCGGTGCTGCGCGCAGAATGAATGAGAACGGAATCACTGATCCGGATATAACGGATGACTGGAGAAGTACAGGCATTCAACCCGATGTTTGTATACAGGCCAAACAAGCATTATTAAAAACGCAGCAACTGATTTTTGAAAAATTTCTGGAGCAGGAAAAAGAAAATGCATACTACAACTGGCAATTGATTGATTTGAAAACACAACTCATCTGTTTTCAGGAGGATATGAAATTATTGAAATCCTATGTAGGAAATTATGATCAAAATATGATTTTTTTGGAAGAAGGTAAACTGTATTTTCAAAGTGAAAGAATACCTAAAACACAAGTACATGCATTACAACCGGATATACTCTTTTTATCAGGGAACTCTAACCTGCGTATAAAAATGATCAGGGAAAAAAACATCATCACCGGATTAATGCTCCTGCAGCCCTGGGAATATTCTCCTTTGTTTAAAAAAAAGAAAGTGAATTAATGCACGACCGGTTTTTGTAACCGTAAAATATTTTCTCCTTTTCTTTTTTTATAAAAATAGTAGATCCAGAAAGCAATGGCGGTAACCGGTACATAATATAAGTACCATCCTGTCGGATTTGCTCTTATTTGTACAAGAAAGGAGAATGGATAAAATTGCAGATCAGTACTAAAATAATTGTACTTAATGGTGATGGATAAAAAGGTGATACAAAGGATCCAGCCTGTTTTGTTTTTAATGGTTGATAAACCAATCATTGTTAGTGTAAACATATTTATTAATGATAGCAACGCATTGAGCGATTTTAAATTACGCTCCATGGGTGTTTCTTTAAAAACCCTTGCTTCAGGACGGGGGGAAGGGGTCATTTTGATAACAAGATTATAAGCACTTGGACTGGATTCCTGGCGAATGATCTCATATTTGGTTTCATATCCTCTTCTTCGAAATGCAAGTTCCAGATCAGGGCACTGTGGAAAGCAACGACAATCATCACTGAGCCGGAAACGGCCCAAACTGTCAGTAACAATGGATTTGGGAGGATTGTTTGCCCAATATACACGCACATAATCCAACGGTTTGCCATCCACTGCAGAAATCACTGTTCCTGATCCCCCTGTTTCTTTTTTACAGGAAATCAATAATACCGCTATCAGAAATAGCATATATTTTTTCATCGAATCAAATTTCCGAAAAAAATCAGAAAGGACAAGATGAAATTTCAAAACAGATGAATTGCTCAAAATTCATGGAAAGAGAGAAGCTGAAATGACAGTCGGTAGATTGATACCGGATCAGCGTGCATTAAGATAAAGCTTGCGATCCGGTCAGTTCAGATTATCTCAGTAAGGTAAAATGTCCGGTCAGCTTATACTCCTGTCCATCCGTTCCTTTTGCTCTTATGATGTAATAATAAGTTCCTTGTGAAGCTTCATCACCCGATGCTGTCTTACCGTTCCACCCACCTTGAGAAGTGCTCCATTCGTACATTTTCAGCCCCCAGCGATCAAACAGTTCTGCATTTACAAAATCCAGTCCTAAGGATTCTACATTGAATACATCATTGATTCCATCACTGTTCGGTGTAAATACATTGGGAATAATTAATTTGGAGAATGCATTGACAATGATGGTTATTCTTGCCGTATCCAAACAGCCAAATGTATTCTTAACAATCAGTGTTACTTCATATGTTCCTGCTTCTCCGTTTTTGGAGTAAGTGTGTGATGCATCCTTGTTAGTTGATTCGTATTGATTTTCCAGGTACCAGTGATACGATACTGCGCCATTGCTTTGATTGATGAAATCAACTTTTAATGGTGCAGGACCGGATGTGGGAGTTGCTGTAAATTCGGCTGTTACTTTTGACACATTTACTGTTACTTCGGTTCTGGAGGTAGAGGTACAGGCGGATCTGGATTCTACTTCCACATAAAATGTTTTGGTGGATGTTAAAGAAGGTTTATATACAGGACCCGTGAAAATGGGTGTATCACCTGTTGCACTCTCAAACCATTTATAAGTTCCTCCGGGTGCTGTTGCGGTTAATGTTGCTACGGTGTTCCAGCAGATGGTATCCGGAAATACAACAACCGGATCAATGGGTACAATGTTCACTTTTACGTTTACGGCTGTTCGGGAGGTAGAGGTACATGCTACTGCCGATTCTACCTCTACATAATAGGTTTTAGAAGAATTTAAAACAGGGGTCTGATAAGTATTGCCGGTATGAACAGGTATACCACCTGTTGGTGTTTCGTACCACTTATAGGTTCCGCCGGGAGAGGTTGCCGTTAGGGTTGCATGGTTCCCTGCACAGATACTGTCCGGTCCCGCCACAACAGGCGAAACCGGCACTGTGTTTACCACGATGTTTACAGGTGTTCGGGAAGTAGTGGTACATTTTGAAATGGAGGTGACTTCCACATAATAGGTTTTGTTGGCAGTTAAAACGGGTGTCGTGTAAGTGTCTCCTGTGTAAAAAGGTGAACCACCTGCTGGCATTTCATACCATTGGTATGTACCCCCTGGCGCTGTGGCAGTTAATGTAATGGAATTGCCTGCGCAAATTGTATCCGGACCAACGATCACCGGTAGTAGGGGAACTTTGTTCACTTTAACCGTTACCGGTGTTCTCGAAACAGAGGTACAGGAAACAGCAGATTCTACTTCCACATAATAGGTTTGTGTAGTATCTAAAACAGCAGTTGTGTATGGATTTCCGGTACACCCATTTATACCGGAAATCCA
>CAZMRM010000071.1:3867-4355 GCA_964568515.1 uncultured Chitinophaga sp.
TACCACTTGTAAGTTCCGCCGGGTGCTGTGGCATTTAAAGTAGCTGTATTCCCCGAACAAATGGAATCGGGACCGGCAACTACAGGAGCAACCGGTACGGCTCTGACCTCTACGTTAGCTGATGCCTCATCGGTACAACCGGTGAGGGTATCCAAACCGGTAACCAGATAGATAGTGGTGGCTGAAGGACTCACCTGTGTATTGGCGCCACTTGTTCCATTGCTCCATACATAGCTGTTTGCGCCCGTTGCAGTGAGCGTGCTGCTAAATCCTTTGCAAATGGAAGAAGGAGAAGAGTTTGCTGTAACAGTAGGGCTTTGTGCGGTTTTTATGGTCAGTGCGTCGGTAATAATACGGCATTTACTTTGCTCCAGGTTTCCGTTTTCAGCCAGCATCAAACGGTATTTCCCGGCATGATTGAGTGCTATCGGATTCAGGATCAGATCCTGGGAAGTGGCACCGGGTATATTCAACCAGTTAATTCCTCC
>CAZMRM010000071.1:4365-12486 GCA_964568515.1 uncultured Chitinophaga sp.
ATTGCCATTGATACACAGGATTGTTGTATCCTGCACCAATTGTCGCATCCAGAATGATGCTATCTCCTGTACAATATATATTTTTTGACGGGAGTGAAGACAGGGAAGTGGAAGGTCCGCAGGCTCTGAAACTGATATCATCAATCACCAGATCATTTCCGCATCCGCCTTTGCTGTTGTTAACCATTACCAGGTCAACAGAAGTTTGGCCCGCACCGGTTGAAAACGTAAATCCAAATTCCCTCCATTTCATGCCTGTACTGTCGGGCGCAATACTCCCTGTGGATATGGAATCAATTTTTTTGGTAATGGGATTCTCTACTTTGAATAAAACGTTGGTGTATACATAAGGCGGATCATTGTCCTTACAAAACTGTATTGTTTTAAAATTATTGGCATTGGCTATCCAGGCTGAAAAAACATAGGTGGTATTGGCACAAAGGCCTGTTACCTTGTACCTGAAAAATTCTCCGGGAGCGTAGGAAGCATTGACCACAAACATATAACCGTTCGGATCGCCGGTATGATCCGATCCACTGTACCAGTGGGGGTTACCGGGTGCAGGGTTGGAGGTATTCGAAATGGTATATTGGCCGTCAACGGGCCAGCCGCTGGTATAAGTATAAGTGGTGATTCCGGCCGGAAGTGCTGCTCCGGCACCTGTTCCTGCTCCAAATGTTTGCTTGAAAATAGCATCTCCTAACGTCCCATTACAAAGTTGAGCTTTTGATTTAAATGTGTGAAAGAATACAAACAGAAAAATTACATACAAATAGCGTTTCATTACATAAAATATAGTTTTAGATAAATAATATAAAGCAAAGGATTTTATCGGAAGACTTCAAGAGGACATGCAGTCCGATTGGTAAATCAGAACAGAAAATCGGTTGATTTCAAAGGTGTTGGGGTAGTAATTGATAAATCTGAATATGGAAGGATGTTTGACGCGTTCAATTTGTCGTCCATAGAGGAGAAAGAAGTTGATAAATGTATCAACTATTTCTATTTCTGTGATTTATTCTTAGAAACGAAAAATTCAAGACGCTTTCATTTATTCCTGCGAGGAGAACAATCTCACAAACCTTCCTGTTATGCGTCTTCCTCCAACCAGGCAGAAATCCTGTGTGCATCTTATAGGGCCGGGCAGCAAAGTCAAGTTTAAAGTATAGAAGATTTCCTTACTGCACATGTTCTCCACCCCGAAAATGACATCTATTTCAACTCTTTTAAAATAGCTTTTGCATTTTGATTCTCCGGGTTCAGCTCCAGCGATTTTTTATACATTTCAATGCCTTCTTTTTTCTTGTTTGCCAACAGAAGTGCCTCACCATAACTGTCATATACATTCCAGCTTTCGGGAAACAACAATACATTTAACCTGAATACCTCCAGTGCTTTTTCTATGTTCCTGTTTTCGATGAATGTATATCCCAGGTCATTCAAACTTGTTTCAGACGAAAGATATTCTTTTGTGTTTTTTCTTGTTTCATTGGACAGTTCAATGGCATTATCAAATGCGCGGTATAATAAGTTGCATCGTTCGGGTTCTTTCTGTAATTCAATATAAGCTTTTATGATCGCTTGTATTACAAGTGAAGGATTGTCCCTGATTATGTTATGTTCACTTCCCTGAGCAATGATTCCTTTTCTGTTTGGCTGAGCATTCACAAAATCCACATGACTCTGATTCCACTCTTTTGCATATTGAAACTGTATTCCCGCCGTAATGTCAATGACAGGAACAGTGGAAGGAAATGGAATGGAGCGCATTATTTTTACTGTATTTCTGAAATTTTTTCTTTCGTAATAGGTGCCCGGTATTTCACCTTTCTCTGTTTCATCGAGCAATAATTGTTGAAGAAAATCATCCGTGTAAAAATCAACAAGGCTTGCATCCAGCCGGATAACATATTTCACTTTCTCAGGATGACGGGACGCGTATAAAGTTGTATAGAAACCACCGTAAGAATGGCAAACTAAAATTATTTTTCCATCGAACCCAAGAATCTTCAGCGCTTTTTCAAGTGCCTGCATACCTTCTATGATTCCATGTTTGGAGTCGTCCGTTTCTTTTGAATTGGCATCACTTGTACCATAACCTGACCGGTCGTAAGTAATCAATGTGGTACCGGTAACACGTTGCAATGGTTTTAAAATAGTATCCCAAACCGATCCTGCATCACCTAGCCCGGATTCAAAAAGAATAGGTATTCCTTTTCCCTTTACGATATGAAAGTGAAGTTGATAGTTTCCCACATCGATCAATGTATCGGAAACCTGGGCCCGGATCAGAAAAGAACTAAAAAATGTTGCCAGGATTGCTGATACATATTTGAAATGATTCATAGAATTTAGTATTAAATTTTTCTTAAAAAAATAGTTCAGTTACAGTAAGCGGTTAATTATTTTCTTCTCCGGGTTCTTTTGCCTGAAACCATTTTTTGAAAGGCAACGTTTGAATACGTTATAAAAATAGTTAATAAGATATTCATGAATAGCATCTACACAAAATTTTTTAAACGTCAGGCAAAATCAATAAAAGTGATCCTTCTGATTGGTATTTTTTGTTTTCCTTCTTTTGCCTATTCCATGCAGATATTCATTAAGACCCTGACCGGTAAGACCATTACACTGGATGTGGAAGCCAGCGACAGCATTGAAAACGTAAAAGCAAAAATACAGGATAAAGAAAGTATTCCTTTCTGTCGACAACAGTTAATTTTTGCAGGAAAACAACTGGAAGATGGAAGGACATTGGCCGATTATAATATTCAAAAAGAGTCAACCCTTCATCTGATAGAGCAACTGATGCCTGCTATCGCTATCAGAGACACTGTTTTTGAAGTTGATAAGAACTTTTCTTATCAACTGGATACTGCCATGTTTCCAACAAAGCCTGATACAACATTCATGACAACGGTTTATGGCGGTTCATTACCATACAGCATTACTTATGATGCTGATTCTATGAAAATGAAAGGAACGTATGATGAGGCGGAAACGTTAACATTTGTGTTTCATGCATTTCTGTGTACGGAGGTGACAGACACCTTTAACATCACGTTCAAAAAAGCAGTTCCGGATTCCATTCATCTTTTTGTCAATACCTATAAAGGTGCTACTATCCTGCTGAAAGTTAAAACGAATGAACAGGTTAAAGCTATAAAAAATGAACTGGTCGGTTATGACAATGTCCCTGTTCAATGTCAAAAGTTACTTTATCATGACAATGAATTGAATGACAATCATACCATTGATCAGTATTATATACTGGATGGCGATACACTGCAATTTGAACTAAGAAATGTACTTTCTTTCAATGGTCATGTCAACAATGCGAATTACAAAACACATGAGAATTTTGTTCTTCAGTTGAATTCAACACTGTTTCCGATTGAACCCGACAGCACTTACATGACAAAACTGAACGGTTCCGATTTGCCGCAGGGAATGATGTACGATTCCCAGACAAAAGAATTGAAAGGGATGAGTACTGTTGAAGACAGTATTTATATTGTACTGCACGCTGTCAATACCTGTTCAGTGGTAAGCGATACCTTTCGTATTACATTTAAGAAACCGGTCATTACAGGAACTATCTTAAATCGTTTGTCCTATCTTATTTCGGTGTATCCGAATCCGGTACAGGACCGCCTATACATTAAGGGTTCTGATTTGACCACGATCAACTTTCAATTGTATTCTTCTGAAGGCGCTTTGATTCAAACCGGAAATACGAAGAACGGAAGCATTTCAACGGAACAACTTCCTGCGGGCATCTATCTGTTAAAATGGGAGGAAGCAGGAAATGCAGTGATGTTGAGATTTGTGAAGTAAACTACACAACCGGATTTTTGAATACAGAATTTTTATACAAGACAGGAAAATTTCTGTTTATGGTGCAATGATCATTTAAATCATTTAATAGTCCGGCCCACCAATAAAGGGTGGGCCAGACTGTTTTTAATCCTTCTTCCGGAGTGTATACTCCAGCTTTCCTAGTTCCACTGCAACATAGTTGTGAGAGGCGGTATCAAAAACAGCACAATTTAATCGGTGGATCTTCAAGGTGTCTGCTTTAAAAACAAAACCGAACCATTTTTTTTTTGGTGAGGTACCCAGGTAAACCTGGTCAACCTGCATTTCTGCATCATAGTAATCAGAGCCGACTCCGTAATGACCATTTCATGTATCCCAAAGATATCCATAATCGATTTACTTGTAAAAAGACACTGAAATAAACAGGAACGGATTTATTTTTTTTCAGGAACATTAAAAATGAACCCTACTCCAAAAACATTTTCAATGCTTATTGTTGGATCACCTTTCAGGTATTTACGAATTTTGGTAAGGAATACATCCAGGCTTCTGCCTAAAAAATAATCATTCTCTCCCCAGAGATCTTTTAATAATTCTTCCCGTTTTATTACCGTGTTGCGATGCTTATATAAGTAATGAAGGATTTCACTTTCTTTTTCTGTAATTCGTTTGGATTGGTTAGCGAAAGTTATCGACTGCCTGTTAAAATCAAATGTATAATTTCCGATCGCAACAATGGTTGGCATTGGTTCATTTTTATGTCCGGGAATCCGGCGGATAACAACTTTGATCTTCCAAAGCAGTTCTTCTTCATCAAATGGTTTGGTAATATAATCATCGCCCCCCAAATCATATCCCTTTAATTTATCCTGTTTCAGCGACTTTGCTGTAATAAAAATAATGGGAATTGTTTTATTTGTTCTTCGTATTTCTGCAGCCAGTGAAAAACCATCGAGTTTTGGCATCATCACATCCAATAAGCACAGATCAAATGTATTGTTCTGAAAAGCCTTAAGTGCTAGGGCTCCGTCTTTGCAAAGCTTTACATAAAAACCTTCTGTCTCTAAATAATCGGCCAAAAGGAGCCCTAAATTCAGATCATCTTCGGCCAGGAGTATGTTATATCGTTCTTTAGACATAGGGTAAAGCAATGGTAAATGTTGTTCCTTTTCCTTTTTCGCTTTCAAGTACAATACTTCCTGCGTGCAGGTCAATAATTTTTTTGACATATGCCAGGCCCAGGCCAAATCCTTTTACATTATGCACGTCACCTGTTGGCACTCTGAAAAATTTATCAAATATTTTTTTCTGGTATCCGGTTTCTATACCAATGCCTTTATCCGAGATTTTAATGAGTAACTGTCCGTCGGTATTCAATGTTTGAATGAATAATTCAGGGGTACTTATGGAATATTTAATAGCATTATCAATCAAATTACACAAGGCATTTGTAAGGTGTGTTTTATCTCCCAGTATCATGAACTTATCAGCACTCAGGTTTAATTTTAAATTTTCCTGCTGGTTCTCGAGTTGTATACTGATGCTTTTTATTGCGGAATGGATCAACGCATGAAAATCCAATGGTTTCTTTTGTACAGGAATTTCACCTCTTTCCAGTGCGGTCATACTTAGTACCTGCTCCACCTGCATTTTTAATTTATCATTTTCTTCCAGTATGATCTCCGAATAATGTTTTATTTTATCTTCCTGCCTGCCGGAAGAATCTTTTATGATCATTTTGCCGGCAAGCGCAATATTTGTTAAAGGTGTTTTAAATTCATGCGTCATGTTGTTTAAAAAATCGGTGGTGTGTTCATAAATCTCTTTTTCCAGTTGGAGGGATCGTGTTGTTCGCCAGAATAAAATAAGCACAACAAGTATCAGTATAACAGAGGAAATAAAGGGAATACTCATTTCTGCAAGAAGGAATCTGTTTTTTTCAGGGATGACCAGTTTTAGTTTCCACCCGTTTTTTCCAGACATTTCTTCCAAACTATTTTGGTAGCAAGCTACCTGTTTGGGGACAGAATCATTTATAAAACGGCTGGAACCTTTAATGACGGATGCGCGCGCTCTTACGACTTCAAAAGAATAATCAATATGTAAATTGTAATAATTCATATAATACCGGAACAGGGAATCGATCGTATGATCTTCCTGTTTACCCGTATCGATATTCTTACAGGTTTCTTTATCGGCCAACAGTGTTTCGGTTGTTCTTGCAAGAACAATATTGGCTTTTTCATTGAATAAGGCCTCTTTCATGGAAGCGGACTGAAAGATCCAGTTCACTTGTATAATCAACACAATTATCAAGGCAATGGAAGAAACAATAATGAATAGCTTGGTTTTGTCCGGGTTCATTTGCGTTATTCAAAGTTAACGATTTTATACAGTAAGCACAGTGTATTAACAACTCATTAACAAGTCAATAACTACTCAGTAACAACATTCCTGCGGATCCAAAACTATCTTTGTTAAGCTTTCTTTCTCAATTTAAATAAACAGAAAACATAACCGGATGCGTATAACTAAAGTAATTAAAATAAGCGGAATTGTTGTTATCACTATAATGAGTAGTGCCGCCTGCAATACTTCCAGGAAAAGTGTGAGTTCCACGGGATCTTCCACTCCCGTTTCTACAAGTACAACAACTACTACAGCCACTTCAGGATTTAATTATATGCTTACAGCAGCGGCAGCTACCGGAATTTATGTTCCAGGGAGTAAAGAGTTAACTGCTATTCAGTTGCGATACAAAGATGCTACACTGGAACAATTAAAAGAAGGCCATGCAATTTATACGCAAGGTGCATGCATTAGCTGTCACACCGCTCAAAATATTTACGTGATTGAAGAATCAAAATGGGAAAACATTATGGAAGACATGGCACAAAAGGCACGAATATCCGATGCAGAAAAAGATGCTGTTTATAAATATGTTCTTGCCGTAAAGTTTGCAGAAGAAAACTAATGAAAAAACTTCAGATGAATCAAAAGAAAAATAACCAGACATGCATTAGTAATCACTTTAAAATTAACAATATGAAAAATGTCATCCTCACCCTTTTTTTAACCTTGTTTTTTATCCCTGCTTTTTCTCAGAACTCCAGGTATGAATTCGGTACACGATTTTATCCTTCCATAAAAAAGGAAAAATTAACGCAAGCAAGATACATCAGTGAAATTATGCCTCAGTTTGTTAACTTCGTTTCACTACCTTACAAAGAACGCAGGCACTTACAGGAATTGTTAAGTTATGTGGAAGCAACCCAGGCACAAGCTTCTTTGTCTGTGTTTATCAATGTCAGGGAGAATTATGAAAGGGTCATTGATTATTCTTCCATAGAAATTATAACGACCAGCAATGGCAATACCTTAACAGCCACAAGTAATAGTAATGTATTGACCACAGCACAAAAAAATAATTTGAATAGTGCGGATCCGGGTAGTGATATCCGTGTAAAATTGAAGTTCTACTATAAAAACTGGACAAAGAAAGATGTAAACGATGAAAGTAAACTTCAGGAAGCAACCTATGTAGCTGCTGTTGTACCTGAAACAGAAGCTGCATATCCGGGAGGGTATAGTGCACTAACAGATTATTTAGTAAAGAACATCCTTCAAAAAGCTTCGGATTCTGCAATTCAGAAAGCTATTGTAAAATTTACAGTGAATGAACAGGGCAGATTAACGGATGCAAAATTATTCCAGGCATCTGCTGACCCAAAAACTGATAAGCTGATATTGGATGCCATTCAAAAAATGCCTGATTGGATACCTGCAAAAGATTCAAAAGGTACAAATGTTAAGCAGGAGGTCAGCATTCCATTTGGTTTTCAAGGATGTTAGCGACCCTTGATAATTTACGTATAAAAAGGATGTCCTTTATGCAGATCCGTTTCCGCGTAAAGGACATCAGCATTTACAGGCAGTTAATAATTCTGCTTAAAATTTAATCCCCAGGCTTAACATTAAACGACGTGGCATCTGTTGTTCAAGGGTTGTCCATCCGCCAAAGTAAGTTTTGTTGGCCACATTGTCCATTTTAATGTTGATACGGAAAGCATTGATGTTGTAAAAAATGGCTGCGTTAAACTTTACACTAAAATAAACCTAAAATATATGGAAGCCCATGACACCTTCTCTTGGTGTTCCTGTTTTTAGTAAAACCGTATTTTTTACCTTTTCAACTTTTTTTCGATCTGTCTTAAAAAGAGGAGCTGGAAATAATTGAACAAACGAAGAGGAAGAAGTCTGGCGGCAAGAAAAGCAAACTTTGCATCTGTTCCCACAATGATC
>CAZMRM010000072.1:0-7802 GCA_964568515.1 uncultured Chitinophaga sp.
GCCTCACAGTTACTTACAACAACCTTCTTGTTGAACAGGAAAAAGTAAACCGCTTATTAGGCCTGGGTATTTATCTCTTGAAATTTCAAATTGGAATGGATATGAAAGCTAACCTGATTTTAACAGATAAGCTGGCGGATGTGAAGTATGATGTAGCTCAATTAGCATCTGCAGACCAATTTGATTATACCAAAAGAGTAGAATACGGATTATTTGAAACACAATTCAAACTTGCGAAACTGGACCTGAAGAGAAATAAAGTTGCTTACCTTCCAACTGCTGCTGCATATGGTGCACTTAATACCTCCAGTATGAGACAAAAGCTGGATATTTTTAACTCTAAAACACCATGGTACCCTAATTCACTGGTTGGAGTAAAAGTTACAATGCCCATATTTACCGGATTACAGCGTAACGCACGTTATCAGCAAGCTAGGCTCAAATTAGAACAGGCTCAAAATAACATGGACTTTATTAAACAATCCATCGATCTTGAATTAGCCAACTCCTTAATCACTTTACAAAATGCTTCGGCTGCATTTGCTATTCAAAAAAGAAACATTGAACTAGCCGAAGAAGTTGTTCGTGTATCAAAGATAAAATACGACCAGGGAGTTGGTTCCAACCTCGAACTTGTTACAGCCGAAACTTCTTTAAAGGAAGCACAAACGAACTATTACAACGCTTTATTTGAGGCCCTTGTTGCAAAAATTGATTTCGATAAAGCAAATGGAAATATTAAATAATAAAAATACCTACTTAAAATACATTACACCTATGAAAAATTTATTCTTTATACCGGGCTTGGTTTTGTTGATGGCTGCATGCTCCTCTTCAAATGAGGGAGATGCAAAAAAAACAGAATTAGAAAAACTAAAAAAAGAAGAAGCGGATCTACAAATTAAAATTGCTTCACTGGAAGCTGAAATCGGATCTACAGATTCTGTACAGGCTCCTTTTAGTGTTTCTGTAAGTACATTGAAACCGGAAACATTCAAAAACTATATTGATGTACAAGGTCATGTTGATGCTGACGAAAATGTCAGTCTCAGTACAGAAATGCCAGGTACAATTACAAAAATAAATGTGCACGTGGGTGATCAGGTGAGTAAAGGACAAGTACTTGCAGAAACGGATGCCCGTGCCATACAACAAAGTATTGCCGACTTACAAACCAATGCAGAGCTGGTAAATCAAGTATATGACAAACAAAAAAATCTCTGGGATCAGAAAATCGGAACAGAGATCCAATTTCTTCAGGCTAAAACCAACAAGGAGAGCATGGAGCGTAAAATGGCTTCTTTACAGGAGCAATTGCGTATGAGTAAAATTATTTCTCCTATTGATGGAACTGTAGACGCAGTAGATGTTAAATTAGGGCAAACCGTATCACCAGGTATGCCTTCTATACGTGTTATTAACTATTCCAATTTAAAAGTAAAAGCTGATGTATCCGAAAACTACGCTTCAAAAATCCATAAAGGAAGCCCTGTGATTGTTCGCTTTCCGGATACATCCGACTCGCTTTATACCACTGTGAGTTTTGTTTCAAGAGCAATCAACAACAGCACACGTTCTTTCACTGTGGAGGTTTTGTTGAATAATAACAAAGAATATCATCCGAATATGGTTGCCAAATTAAGCATTAACGATTATCAATCTGCTCAACCAATCATTACCGTTCCGGTACGCATTGTACAAAAAGATGAAAACAGTGCTCTTTTTGTTTATATATCTGAGAAAGGGAAAGCAAAAAAGCAACTGGTAACACTAGGTAAAGAGTATAACGGAAAAGCAGAAATAAAAAGTGGATTAAAAGAAGGAGATGCGATTGTAACAGCAGGTTATGATCTTATCAATGAAGGAGATCCTCTTGAAGTAAAATAAACTTCTAAAGCATTCTAATAAATATCATTAAAGAACAATCTCCTTATTTCAAAATAAGAAGTAAAATATAAACTGTATGAATTTTAAACAATTTAAACCATCGAGCTGGGCTGTTGATAACAAAATAAGCATTTATGTGTTTACTTTTATTATCTCGCTTATGGGAATCTCTTCCTATAACAGTATTCCCAAAGAAAGCTTTCCGGATATCGTAGTTCCAACCATATACATTAATACGGTGTATTACGGAAACTCACCTGCTAATATTGAAAACCTTGTTACCAAACCCATTGAAAAACAATTGAAAGGTATTTCAGGTGTGAAAAAATTAAATTCAACTTCTCTACAGGATGTTTCTGTGATCATGGTTGAATTCAATACAAATGTAGACGTTCCGGTTGCCAAACAAAAGGTAAAGGATGCGGTAGACAAAGCCGCAACGGATTTACCAAAAGACCTGACAACACAACCAAACGTAATGGAAGTTGCATTCTCTGATTTACCGATCATGTATGTAAATCTGGCGGGCAACATGGACCTCAACAAACTAAAAGAATATGCTGATGACCTAAAAGATAAAATTGAGGGAATGAAGCAAATTTCCCGTGTAGTAATGGTAGGAGATCTGGAGCGTGAAATTCAGATCAATGTGGATATGTACAAACTGCAAGCAGCTTCTTTATCCATGTATGATATCTATAATGCTGTTCATAGTGAAAATCTCAATATCTCCGGTGGCTTGGTTCCCATGGATGGTATGAAACGTAATCTTACCGTCCAGGCAGAATTCAAAACAGTTGAAGAACTCGGAAATATAGTAATCAATTCCCCTACGGGAGCAAAGCTTTATTTAAAAGATATTGCAGAAGTAAAGGATGGCAATAAGGAACAGGAAAGTTATGCACGTCTTGGAGGCAAAAATGTGATCACATTAAATGTTATCAAACGTTCCGGCGAAAACCTGATTGAGGCATCTGATAAAATCAATGAAACGATCAAAGAAATGAAGGAAGCCAAGCTGCTCCCTAAAGAATTAAATGTAACGGTAACAGGTGATCAATCAGAACAAACACGAACAACGCTGCATGATTTGATCAATACCATTATCATCGGCTTTATTCTGGTAACATTTATTCTGATGTTTTTTATGGGTGTTACCAATGCTTTGTTTGTTGCAGCATCTGTTCCATTATCCATGTTCATTGCATTTCTTGTGATGCCAAGTTTAGGTGGTCTTTTTGGATTTAGCTATACCATGAACATGATTGTATTGTTCGCATTTTTACTTGCATTGGGTATTGTGGTGGATGATGCAATTGTGGTGATCGAAAACACGCATCGCTTGTATGAAAATGGTAAACGGGATATTAAAACGGCTGCTAAAATGGCTGCGGGAGAGGTTTTTGTGCCCGTGTTAAGCGGTACATTAACAACACTCGCTCCTTTTGTTCCTTTATTATTCTGGGATGGTATTATTGGTAAATTCATGTTTTATTTACCGATTACCCTCATCATCACACTGCTTGCTTCCCTGTTTGTTGCGTACATCATCAATCCGGTATTTGCAGTAAGTTTTATGCGGCCACATACAGATGAACATAAAAGACCAACCTGGAACAGAGGAACTGTGGTGACCGTTCTTATCCTTGCATTCTTTGGTTTAATATTGCATGCAAGCGGGCATCCTGCTATAGCCAATCTTGTCTTATTTGTTGACGCATTTTATTTATTCAATAAATTCTTCTTGCATGGAATCATAGAAAGATTTCAAACAAAAGTTTGGCCTGCTTTCCAGGATCGTTATACACGTTTTCTGATTCGCTTCTTAAAACGTCCTTGGACGGCACTTCTTGGAACCCTGATTTTATTTTTCATTGCCATTATCTTTTTTGCAATCCGAAGTCCTAAAGTAGTGTTCTTTCCGCAGGGTGATCCGAATTTTGTTTACGTATACGTTAAACTTCCTTCTGGTACAGACCCTGCTGTGACAAACAAAGTCATGTTGCAAGTGGAAAAAAAGGTGAACGATGTATTGGGTGACTCAAATAAGATAGTAAAATCAATTATTACAAACGTTACCAAACAAACAACTGATCCCCAGGATCAGGATCAAAATGACTATCCAAACAGAGGTAAAGTGGCTATTGCTTTTGTAGAGTATGCACACCGTGATGGAAAATCAACAACTGATTACTTAACAACATTACAAAATTACAAATGGAACATTCCGGGTGCTGAAATCACTGTTTCGCCGGAACAATCCGGCCCTCCTGTATCTAAACCAATCAATATTGAAATAACAGGTGATAAGTTTGATGAATTGGTAACCAATTCCATTCAGCTAAAACGTTTTCTGGAAGAGAAAAAAATTGGTGGTGTGGCAAGTTTAAAATCAGATTTTGAGGATAATAAACCCGAAATAGTATTTAATATTGACAGAGAACGTGCCAACAGAGAAGGCATCAGTACACAAACCATTGCTATGGAAATAAGAAATGCCGTATTCGGATGGGAAGTCAGCAAATTCCGTGATGCCAATGATGAATACGAGATTCAGTTACGTTATCAATATGATCAACGTAATAATATTGAAGCATTGCGAAATTTAAAAATTACGTTCCGTGATATGAATATGGGAGGTATTCTTAGAAGCGTTCCGTTATCTTCTTTTGCAGATGTTCAATACAGCAATACCTATGGTGGTATCAAACGTAAAATGCAGAAACGTGTGATCACTTTATCATCAAATGTTTCTGCCGGCTTCAATGAAAATGAAGTAGTGGCGAATGTTGAAAAAGCGATGGCCCGTTATAAACCAATTGGAAATGTTGAAGTAAAAATGACTGGGCAACAGGAAGAACAAGCTGAAACCAGTGCATTCTTAGGGAATGCAATGTTGGCCTCTCTTGGTTTAATTCTGTTGATCTTAGTAACACAATTCAACTCCATTGGAAAACCTACGATCATTTTAACGGAGATTTTCTTTAGTATCATTGGTGTACTTTTAGGTACCGCCATCTTCAAAATGGATATGAGTATTGTCATGACCGGTGTGGGAATCATTGCCCTTGCTGGTGTAGTCGTCCGAAATGGGATTTTACTGGTCGAGTTTGCCGATATTTCCCGTGCAGAAGGAATGGGTTTATGGGATGCTGTTATTGAAGCTGGACGTACCCGTTTGACACCTGTAATTTTAACAGCTACTGCAGCCATATTGGGATTGATTCCACTGGCTGTGGGTTTAAACATTGATTTCGAAGCCTTATTCTCAAATGGAAACCCTCATATCTATTTTGGAGGTGACAGTGTTGTATTCTGGGGTCCTTTATCCTGGACCATGATCTTTGGACTGGCATTCGCTACCTTCTTAACCCTGTTATTGGTACCTGCCATGTATCTGATCGCGGAACGGTTGAAACGCAAATCGATCGTTGTACTGAAACATTACAAATTAAATCCGGCCTTCATGTATATACCATTCCTTGTGCTCTTCGCAAGAGCTGCTCTACGCATACAAGGAATCAGACTGGATTACGGAGATCTTGATAAATAAAAAAAATAAAAAAAGCGTCTGTTTTGCAGACGCTTTTTTATTTAATTTTGTAGCATACGTTTTCTTTCCGATGGGAGCAGTTCTTTTTATTAGCCTTGGAATACTTTTTTTATTGAGTATTCCGATAATTACCTCCAGGTTGGCCAAGCGTATGGGCCGCAATCCGGCATTATGGTTTTTTCTGGGTCTGTGCCTGCCCGTTATTGCAACCTTCATCCTCTTCTTACTTCCAGATCTGTCAGAACGTTAAAAATAATTACTTATCTTTTTTTAAATTTGAAGGCTAGTTTTAATAGAAAATATCTGCTTATAATACTCGATCTTGTATCCGTAATTATATTATTATAAACTGTGCGCATTATCGTTTTATTCTTGTTTAATAAATCATTCCCAATAAAAGAAAGTATAAAATCCCCCTTTGTAGTGTTAAAGGTCTTACTTAGAGAAATATTCCAAATCAAATAATTCAAATTAAAACCAGTTGCACGGTTGTTATTCACCAGATAGTTAATCTTTGTTTCCATTAAAAAAAATTTAAAAAAAGGTAGTTCCAGGGAACAAGAATAATTTTGTGTGTTGTAAGGAACCGAATTCATCGTATTCACATCAGATTTTGCAACATTGTATATATAGTTTCCTGTCAAATTAAACACAATGGTATCTAACCTTAAAGTACATGATAATCCCAGATTGGTGTAGGATGTTGAGAGAGTATTCTCCACTCCCTGAATAAAGTTCTTATTCTTTATAAAACCAAGATTAAGATTAGGTGCTAACTCCAGCCATTTTGAAAATAAAGGAAACGAATAATTGATCGTTAAATCCGTACTGTAATTTCCATTCACGTTTACAATTGTTTCAACAGAACGTCCTAAACTATCATAAACTCTATAACTTGCAAAATCATTATTTCTTTTACTTAAATTAGCACCTATCCACAAATTTCTTTCACTCTTCGCCTGCAGTAAATCATACTCTATACTTATATTATGATTAAACACAGGTTGTAAATTTGGATTTCCTTTAATCACATGATTGGGATCTGAATTGTCATTTACAGGTTGAATAAAACTAATAGGAGGTTCATCCAAAAAGGCAGAATAGTTTGAATTTAAATGGGAATTTTCATCAATATTAAAATTGAAATTCACGCCGGGTAAAAGTTTAGTTATATTTTTTTTTATTTCATTACTGGTATTCTGGTTGATATTAACCCATGAAAGATGTTTTATAAATCCTCCCATTTGAAGTGTATAATATTTATTCCTGTAAATAAATTTACTTCCAAAATCGTTAGCAGTTCTTTTAATACTAAAATTATTGGAAAGAGAAGAATCAAGCACTGCATAATCAACATCTTTGAGTAAAAAGGTGGATCTGCTTTCAGTCCCTTCCGCTTTCGTAAACATATAATATATTTCTAGTTTCGCATTTTTAGAAACGGGCTCGTTAAAAAAAAGAGTGATGTTTCCTGTTTGCGAATTACCTGTATTTCTTTTACTTTGATTTATATTGTCATTTGAATTTGCCATACTAGAATTAACCGTTGATTCTAAAAAACCTTCTGATTTAGATTGAACAATTGATCCATTTAAATTCATCCTGAATAACCTGCCTGTTTTTTCAAATAAATGTTTGAAATAGCTATTTACACCATATGTATTATTATTCAGGTTAATCTCTCGATTTGTTTTAGTAGTTCTAAAAACCATATTTTCGGATGACAGAAATTCTGTTTTATTGAAATTAAAATTTTCCATTTTTCCAAGAATCAATACAGGCTGAACCTGAAATTCGTTGAACTTTGTCTGGTGCTTGATTTTTACATCTATAAAATGCTTCTCCAATCCCCTATAATCTTCCTGAGTACTCTTAGTAATATAAGCTGTATCTTTCAACTGGTACTGAGAATTTTCATCTTTACCAATTTTAACAGGATTATTTTTGTAAGCATAATTGATTGTTAATTTTGTCTTTGCTCCGATTTTATTTGTGTAATGTATACCCGAGTTTAAAATCTTTGACATCCCTTCTCTTAATGGTTTATCATCTGTCTCATTTACTAAAATACTATTAACTTGGTCATCATTGTTTTCATTCATTCGATAAATATTGTCTTCTCTGTTTATAGAATAAGGGGTATTACCGCCAACTAAAAAAAAGGATGCCCGTTCTGATTTTTTAAATTTATTTGCAAATATGCTACCTTCATGATAATTGTTAAAGTCGCTGGCTGCTGAAATTTTACCGAAACTCCCCGTTTTTGAATTCTCTCTCAATTTATCATTCTCTTTCTCTCACTCTTCCAATTTAGAGTATGCTCTATACTTATATTTGGAACATAATCTTTCAAGATGTTTCA
>CAZMRM010000072.1:7812-12227 GCA_964568515.1 uncultured Chitinophaga sp.
GTGCAAATTCATAGCTGAAGCTGCTCAAATCAGACCACTTTCAATTTTTCATTCTTACCCACACCTGTTTCATTTACTTTATCATATATCTGAACCGATTCTACTGCATTGCCATCTAAATTTCTTGTTGCAATTGTAACATCATTTCCAAAAAATTCTTCACCATCCACCAATACTTTCGTTATGCCTTTTGTATTGAAACGAATATTTCCCTGAGCATTTATTTTAATTCCGGGAATCTGTTTTAAAAGATATTCAACATTTGCTCCTTCTTTTAACTTAGATGAATCCACTGTATATATTAAAGTATCCTGCTTATAATATAATTGCTCATAATGATCTACTATTAAAACTTCTTTCAATAATTTAACTTCCGGAAATAACCAGATAGTTTCAAAATTTATAACACTTTGTTTCTTACCGAGAAAAAAAATTCTTTTCTCTTCATATCCTTTTTGATTAATTGACATATATGCAGAATCTACCACAATATTTGCGATAGAAAAATAACCTTGGTTATTAGTACGTATTTCACATAGTAGAGAGGAATCCTGAATTTTAAATATCTGGATACGGGCATTATTGATGGGCATTTCAGAAATCGTATCACTAACATTTCCTACGATTTCCGACTGAGAAAATGAATTGAAAAATATAAACAAAAAGAAAAATGAAAACGAAAGTTTCATGATAATAAAATATAGAAAACAAATCTAATGAAAAATATATGCTTCGCTCAAATACGATGTGCAGTCAAAAAAAATTGAGCGGATTAAATTTACTTTAAATGAAAAAATTCTCATTTTATAACCAAATTGTGATTATTATTTTCTACATAAAAAGTCTGAAAGTACCGATAACATAAGAAAAGTAGACCGTTAAATAAAAACACAATTTTTCATTTCTTTTCTGAAAATTGTCATGATAGTTTTGACACAATTAATTAAATGTTTAACGAAATTAAATTCATACTATGAGAAAAATTGCATCCGTTGCCTTAGGGCTAAGTGTTATAGGGTTGAATGCCCTTGCAGATCATACTACTCAACAAAGAAGTAGTTGTGCTGTTCTTCCAAAATATAAAACTGTTTCTTATTTATATTTTGGTCCTACTACTTTACAAAGTACAGATACCGGATGTGGCTATGCTCAGTCATGGCATGACTCCGGAAGTGATTTAAACAATGGTTGGGACAATTCAAAAACTCCTCCGGTACCTTGGGCGGAGCAATTAGTTCACATGGGTAATGATGGATTTTGGGTGGATGGTTATGCTTTTAATACCTGGGCGCGTGGCTATGATGCAAGTTTGATAGAAGCAGATTTATCTTGCACTCCGATTATTAAAGCAAAAGATGAGGTTCAGAAAAACGGAACCAGAGATGGTTATAAAGGTGATGCAGTTATTTTTGATGAGCAAAAACGTTCAATTACCATCAAAAACTTAACAGCATATATAGCTGCTGCTGCTCAAGATTTACGTAATGAGTTTTCCACTTTACAATTTAAAATTTTCACTGAACGAGTAGAAAACGGTGTGAGTATTCCATTAGAAACAATTTGGAGTGCAAAAATGTCTCTAGTTAATGGTGAATTATTACTAGAAGGTGATTTCAAAAAGAGTGATTTTTCAAATACTTCCAATGAAAATGAAGTTTCTTATGCACTTAACCAAATCACTAAAACGATCAGCATTGCTGAGGGCATAGATTTCAATAGTTTAGTTGTAGAAATGTCTGGTGACAGCGGGAATTTAGGAAGAGGCATCAGTAAAAAATATGCACCGGCACTTACAACTGCTGAAGGTCTAGAAATTAAAAATCGAATGTTATCCGAAGTTAATTTCAATTTCGATATTATTAATAAAGTAAAAGAGCTTGAAATTAATATCACTAAAAACGATTTGAACTCAAAAATTGAAGAGGCAACCATTACAACATTTAATGGAGAACTGGTAAAATCTCTTCAAGCTTCAACTGATAAGCCCTTATCAGTTGACGTGAGCAACCTTTCTAAAGGAGCTTATTTTATAAACTATTTAATTGATGGTAATTACTATTCAAAAAAATTCATCCTTTAGATAAATGAAAGATTAGGCTGCTACTACCTATGTAGCAGCCTAATCATTATAGCTGGCAGAAATGGCAACAAAAAGAATTCAATTGCTGTTGTAAATGCAGTGCTACAATAATTAATATACTGATAACCAGATAATTAAATTGATAAATTATTTGTTCACCTGAATTATCCCACTTCTCTCCCGTCATTCATCTTTTCAATAACAATATAATAATAATAATATGATAAAATTCCGTTAACAGCTTGCGTAAACTATCGTTATCATATAGAGTTATGCTATCAGAAATTAGTTTATCTTTGTTTGAATTTTAAAATTGCGCTACACCTCAATGGAATTTAAAGCAGGTAAGCTACTGGATCAAATTGAATATCCAGCTGATTTAAGAAAATTACAAGAGACCGATCTTCCGCAAGTAAGCGCGGAATTACGTCAATACATCATTGATGTTGTGTCTCAAAAAGGAGGTCATTTCGGTGCCAGTCTCGGTGTAGTTGAACTTACCATTGCTTTACATTACGTTTTCAATACACCCTATGATCAGCTGGTGTGGGATGTAGGACATCAGGCATACGGCCATAAAATTCTTACAGGCCGGAGAAAATCATTTGAAACCAACCGGATTTATAAAGGTATAAGCGGCTTTCCAAAACGTAAAGAAAGCGAATATGATGCTTTTGGTGTGGGTCACTCTTCTACCTCCATTGGTGCTGCATTGGGTATGGCTGTTGCATCCGCTTATAAAGGTGAAGATACGCGCAATCACATTGCTGTTATCGGAGATGGAGCGATGACAGCCGGAATGGCATTCGAAGCATTGAATCATGCAGGAATCGCTAATTCCAACCTTCTGGTCGTTCTTAACGATAATTGTATGAGTATCGACCCCAATGTTGGTGCTTTAAAAGAATACCTGATTGATATGACCACCTCCCATACTTACAACAAAGTAAAGAATGAGGTTTGGAAATTATTAGGAAAAATCAGCAAATTCGGATCAAACGCACAAGAAATTGTTTCTAAAATAGAAGTTGCTATTAAAACATCCTTGTTAACACGAAGCAACCTGTTTGAATCATTAAAATTTCGTTATTTCGGACCTGTAGATGGTCATGATGTGGAAAGATTGACCAGCGTATTAAAAGATTTAAAAGATATACCCGGTCCTAAAATATTACATGTTTTAACACAAAAGGGAAAAGGCTATAAATTTTCCGAAGAGGGCAATCAAACTTTATGGCATTCTCCAGGACTCTTTAATAAGGATACGGGAGAAATTATTAAGATCATTCCGAAGGAACCACAACCACCCAAATATCAGGATGTATTCGGATATACAATTGTGGAGCTGGCAGAAAAGAACCCCAAAATTATGGGGATTACTCCGGCAATGCCAACAGGATGCTCTCTTAACATCATGATGAAGGCTATGCCCGACAGGGCTTTCGATGTAGGAATTGCCGAACAACACGCCGTAACTTTTTCTGCCGGACTGGCAACTCAGGGATTGATCCCTTTTTGCAACATTTATTCTTCATTTATGCAACGCGCCTATGATCAGGTAATACATGACGTTGCTATACAAAATCTTCATGTGGTGTTTTGCCTTGACAGAGGCGGACTTGCCGGAGCAGATGGCCCTACTCATCACGGAGCATACGACCTTGCATACTTTCGTTGCATTCCAAATATGGTTGTATCAGCACCCATGGATGAGGAAGAATTGAGAAATCTAATGTTTACCGCACAATTACCGGAAACCAATTGTCCTTTTTCTATACGTTATCCCCGTGGAAATGGCGTTATGACAGATTGGAAAAAACCTTTTCAAAAAATTAAAATCGGTAAAGGTCGCAGAATAAAAAACGGCGATGATGTTGCTATTTTAACGATAGGACATATTGGAAACATTGCCGCAGATGCTATAAAAAAACTGGATTCAACCGGTATAAAAGTAGCTCACTACGATATGCGTTTTGTGAAGCCGATTGATGAAGAATTATTACACGAAGTATTTACAAAACATACAAAGATCATTACAGTAGAGGACGGATGTATAATGGGAGGCATGGGAAGCGCTATACTTGAATTCATGGCTGATAATAATTATACTGCACAGGTGAGGCGCCTTGGAATTCCTGATCAGTACATTGAGCATGGTACACAGCAGGAACTTTATGCTGAGTGTGGATTTGATGCTATCAGCATTGCCAACACCGTTATTGATATGGTAGGAATGAAACACAACAGCATGATTGGATAATCCTGTAAAATTTCAAAAAAAAATTTTCATCATTCAAATATTATTATATTTGGTCTTAACTACTAACAAATTATG
>CAZMRM010000073.1:0-11096 GCA_964568515.1 uncultured Chitinophaga sp.
GTATTGCTTGGTATAAAGTTCCCGATACTCACTTAAATTTAAATAAAAGGAATTACCAACAAGAGTAATTTCCATTTTATGGGGTTTTGAGTTGATCATAAATTTGATCCCCAAAGCTATTTATATACGATGTGTTATACTGTAAACGAACCACTGTCAGGATTTGGATATCTAATTCATAGAAAGCGAGTTTTTAGTTTTACTTACTTAATCGCCCCTTAAAAGCCTTTAAACTGAATCTCAACAGTTAATCCGTAAAATACCCTGTTGTAGAGGCTTTGAGAAATTACTGCTTAGTTATTACAACCGTCCTTTTTTGTTTTAATCCACCCGACTCAAACACCAGTAAATAAACGCCGGCTTTGTAATTTAATCCATCTAACTCATACGTATGATTTCCTGCAGATTGATTTTCATTTACCAGTACGTCCTGCATAATTCCCATTATGTTGTATAAAGTTATTTTAACAACCTCCTGTTTTGCAGTGGAGTAATTTATATAAGCGGTATTTAATATGGGGTTAGGAGAAACAGTAAACATGGCTTCAGCTGCCACTTTTTCGGATGCCACTACTGTGTTGGTAGATGACTGCATGTGCAGAGGGTAATAATTATTTTTCGGTTTTGCCAGCTCTTCCTCTGTATTTTGTTCTCTGCCTGCATTGCTTATTCTGGCTTCTAAATACCCTCCTTCTTTTACTCCAAAGCTCGGGAGTATGGCAATTGAGTTTTTTGCAACTAAAGTCATTTTGCCGCCAGCCATTCCATTGCCATCAATTTTGGTGCAGGCAGCCAATATGGTTGGTGTGCCATTATTGTTTACCAGCGTTTGGCCTATTCCTATGGTAGTAGTATTCAAACATTCGTGTAATGCATACACATGTATATAATCTACAAATAAAGTCGAAGGCAATATACTGTTATTGTTAACCATGTCTGTTGCGACCCCCATACCTAGTATAAACTTAAGAGGATCCACTATTCCGGGATTGGTCATTCTTCTTACTGCAATATCATTTATATAAAAAACCAGCTCTGCAGGACTCCAAAAAACAGCATATTTGGTAGAATACCAAAATTCCTGTGCTAAATGATGTTCTGCTCCGTAACATTCCGGAACCTGCGTGCAATACGTCCCTACGCCATTCATACAATTATATTTAGTAACACTTCCAGGACAATATCTTAAATGAACATTTGTTGTTACTGTCTTTGCATCCGAATTTCCCACACGTTCCATAATATCAATTTCTCCTGCATTAACATGAGCAGCAAGCCCATCTCCTACAAATGTCCAGAATGCAGGCCACAAACCGGGTTGATTAGAAAAATGCATCATGGCCTCTGCATAGCCATATTGTTGATTGTATTTCTGTTTTGAGTCAATGCGTCCGTAGGTGTAATCGTAAGGAATGCCATTTTGCTGCCATTGTCTAACACAACTCCATTCATTTACTTTATCGGTCGGGCAATAATAGGTTTCTTTTACTACCTTGCAATTTAAATACCCCCCATTTACAGATACATTTCTTGCCAAGGCAACACCTCCATTCCCGTCCCCATAATTATCGAAGTTATCCACTACGTTCCATATATCGGTATTAATGGTAGTACCATTAAACTCATCGCCCCAGACAAATCTTATTTTGCCATTTAATTCGGCGGGTTGCGCCAAAGCAAGGTGAGCACGGGCAAAATAAAATAATACGATCCATACTATTTTTTTCATAACTATTGTATTAAACTGTTAATAATTAAGGTTGCTTCCTCCTATCTACATCACAAGATTACTTGCCAGCTCTGTTTTTTAAGCCTGTCAACTCCTTTTTTAATTGCATGTTTTCTGCTTCCAGTTTTTCAAGGCGCTCGTATAGATCAATAATATCCAGGCTGTTTTCTTCAACGTTAATGGTAACATGCTTCAGGGTTTCGCTCATGTTAACGCCGTTTTGTTCTATTTCTTCAGCCTTGAGCAAGCCGGGCAGGTGTTTGTGGGTTTCAAAAAAGTTTTTCTTTTCCAACCAGTTCATTCGCCGGTAGTTTTTATCAAACACAAAATCGCCCCAGCCAGTGATGGTAACATAAACCGACTTTGCTACTATTTTGCCGTTCACCGCTAACTTATAATCTGCATGTGGGGATCCTTCCTGCATTACGTTGGGCTGGGTAGATGTTCCTCCTATATTTACTGTTCTTGCCTCAATGTATCCGGCTACTCTTAAATAGGTATCAGTAGTTTTCGTCCAGTCACCAATAGAAACAAAAGCGCCATGATTATTAAAGTTTAACCGTAATCCTCCTCCTCTACCTGAAGGATCATAAGTATCTATGCCATCTTTGCCAAGCTTCATAGTATAATTAAAATTACCATAAGCACTGGGTACTTCAATAGAAATTTTCCCATTTACGGTTAGTCTTTCCGAAAGCGTATTTGTTCCAATGCCAACGTTTCCATTTTCATTCCATCTTAAGGCTATTTTTTCACCATTGGCTATGGTGCCCAATGCTCCGCTGTTCCATCCAAAAGCTACCGGGCCGTCAATCGCCTGTCCGGCAAAAGGATTGCTACCTCTAAAAGCTATTCCATGATTATTATCACCGGCACCTCTCAGGTAGATGGTATTATCATTTATCCTGATATTTCCTTTCAAGTCAAGTTTTTCCTGCGGAGTAGCGGTTCCGATTCCCACATTACCCGTTGCAGGAAAAGTATTTTGTGCCGATACCATGGCCGGCACACACCATGTAAAAAACAGGATACCTGCTGAAATAAGTTTATTGTTCATTTTCTTCATTTTTAGGGTTTATATTTTATTGATTTCTTTTTTACTTCAGGCTCCTGTTTAAGTTTTATTCAATAATGATTTTATAGCTGATCATTGATGGTCCTTGTTTGGAAACATTCTGCTAATAATTCATAATTTCTGCACAATCTTCTGTTGCCTTTTTTGAGGATTGGTTTTCATTCGTAAATTAATAATGTCATTCGTAAATTCTCTTTTATAATCGCTATCAGCAAGCATATTTCCTGCGAAGGTGAGAAAAATCGAAACTCATTTTTATTTAACGGTTTTAAAATGATTTAAACCATATTGAGCTGTTGTTTTGTTACTGATAATATGGACGTTCTTGAAATTTTGCAGCTCTTGATTGGTAATATTTGCAGCTCTTGATTGGTAATAGTGGAGGGATGCCTATCTCATTTTCAGGCAAAAATAAGGAGTGTATGACAATCTTATCACTCCTTATTTTAATATCAGACAACAAAAATTATCCTCTGTCTTTGTTCAACTCTTTCTTCACTTCTTTTTCGCGTTCAGCGTTTGTTTTTGTTTTTACAGGAGTTTTCGTTGGTTTTGAGTTTTTTGCAGCCTCAACTGAATCTGCAACTCTTTTTGCTTCTGCTTCTTTTGCAGCATTATAAGCGTTTGTAGAATCAGTGATTGCTTGTGCTCTGGCAGCTTCTTCAGCAGCTTTTGCAGCTTCTACAGCAGCAATTGAATCCTGAGTTGCTTTTTCTTTTGCAGCTTTCTCTTCAGCCGAAGGGCCGCAAGCAACCAGTGAAAATATGGATGCTGCAGCTACTAATGTAAATACTTTTTTCATTTTATTTTTTGTTTTATTGGTTAACCGGGTGCAAAAATAGTTTTTTATTAAATAAAACCAAATTATTATTGATTGAAATTATTTTTTACATTTGCGGCACATTTTTTATAAAAGCTAACCATTAATTAGACAATCAACCGCTTAACTTAAAAACAAAAAACTAATGAGAAAGAAATTATTGAGTATCACAGCTATTGCCCTAACTTCTGGTGTACTATTTACCGGATGTTCAAAGGATGATGTTACCGCTCCTGTTGTAACCTTGAATGGTGCTGAATCAGTTACCATCGTATTGAATAGTGCTTATGTAGAGTTAGGCGCTACAGCAACTGATGATAAAGATGGTGCTATCACCCCTGTAGTATCCGGAACAGTTGATAAAGATCTTGCAGGAACATACGTTCTTACATACTCTGCAACAGATGCAGCAGGTAACGAAGGAACCGCTACAAGAACAGTGATCGTTAGAAATGAAGCTGAAATTTATGCCGGTGAATATGAATGTGAGAACCCTGACTTCGGAAAGCTTTCCCCATGGAAGCAGGTTGTAACTGCTTCTACAACGGAAAACAATGTTATCACATTCGATAAATTTGCTGCCCGTACCGGAAACACAATTGTAACTGCCAAATTAACGCCAGGTACTAAAACGTTTACCATTATTGGTGCAACGGTTCCTAATCTTGGAGATAACAAATGTACGTTCAAATACACCCCGAATGGTCCAGGAGCTGCTGTGACTGTCATTTCCGGAAAAAACATTTTCTCTTTAAAATATTATGAAGAAAAACTAGATGGTGGTTCGAACTGCCAAAAAATTGACCCAGCCCCATTTGAGGATAAATTTACACAGCAATAAGAATTTTTTTTAGTATCAAAATAAGAGGCTGTATCCAAGCCAATATTTTGAACTGACAGAATAACAAAGGCCGCAATCATTTTGATTAGCGGCCTTTGTTGTAGATAAAAAACTGACAAAATCGCTTTTGAGCCTCGTTTACTTTACATATGCACTTTATTCCCCACATATGCTACCACTCTAAAACCGAACAGGTAATAATTGCCTCAATTTTTTCCTGTCATGCTTTTAAGTAGTAATTTTTTAATACAATACCCCCTAACAATCATCTCTGTATTACTTTTACATTTTTGTAGTTTTGCAGGAATTTTTCATATTGGCCTGAAGACCTGGATCCGGTATAATGGGCTGTATATACTTCTGAAGCACTTCAACTGTCTGATTGCCATATTCTCTTTTCAGGAAAAATGCAATAAATGTTGCAAATTGCCATCATCAGATTTACATCGGAACTTCTAATTTCATCTGATAAAGCAACAATTGGGAAAATTCTGCAAAAGCGTCGATTTCAAATTCCGTTCTTTAAAGCATAAAATAGATGCTTTCTCTTCAAGTTTTCGTTTTCAATTTATAGCTTTACTTTTGAAACTTGTTAAAACTTTATTTAATCTGCTTTTTCATGTTAACGAATAAGTATTATACTCCTGTAGTGGGTTTGGATATTCACCTGATTGTAACCCCTGTAGGTCCTTCGGAAAAAAATTAAAACCCCTTACCAGTCTCTACCTGCCTACCTCTTTTACTGTTCCGCTTCCTCTTGGAAGACCAGTGATGGTGGGCGATCCTTATACCCCACCGGGCATATCCCTTATAAGAGCAAACAGTGCTGAAGAAGCGGGCGATATTATGAAGAAAGCTTTCCCAAAAGCCAGCAATCTGCACACAACAATTAATGCAGGAAACATCAGTGAAACAACAGCCAAACAAATAAGAGAGTCAGGATTTGACGCCATTCATAACCCAACACGGCAAATTGGTGCTCCACATGCGCGACTCATTCATCCAAACGGCGTGGATGGATTTAATGAAGAGAATTTAAAAAAATTACAAAAAGCATTCAGTTGTCCTTAATCTAATCAAACAAAAAATGAACGATTATATTCTATCAAATAATAAAGAAATTGCAATGATTGATGTTGATAAAAGCAATGAGCATCCATTCGAATATACAGGCATTATCCTGAAAAATAATTTTCCTGATCAACTCATAACACTGTTAAATGATTTTCATAAGGCAATTGAAGAAGGAACCTTTTCAACAGTGGATGAAATAGAAACGGCTATTTACAACTATAATTTAAGATTAAAAAAAGCCGGAATTGCAATTCACCACCTGGTTATTAAAGGTAACAGGATCTCTTTTTATTCAAAATATCCTACTGGACAAGGCTTTGTTGATGAAAGACCCAGGTGATCTTAAGGAAGCAGGAGTAGTATCAATTATTTATAGTCAAAATGCAAAATGACCAGACCGTTATTCCATGATTGATCAAATCTGCTAATTTTCGTATTTTTGCGCAGATTTTATCTCGTTATGAAGGCATTGACCAAGTATAACAGTATTGTAACGCTCCTCAAACATGTTGGCTCGCTTCTACTGATTTATTCTATTTGCAGGATCCTGTTTTATTTTTTTAATTACACTTATTTTTCAGGGCTTGGAGCTGGTACTTTTATTTATTTGCTTTTTATAAGTCTGAGATTCGATCTCTCAGTTATTGTACTTACCAACAGCCTGTTTATTATTACTTACTTATTTCCTGCAAAGTTCAGAGAAAAAAAAGGGTGTCATAATTTTTTGAAAATATTATTCTTTACAATTAACAGTATTGCCATCCTGGCCAACTGCGTTGATCTGGCTTATTTTCGTTTCACATTGAAAAGAACCACAGCAGATGTATTTCATTTCTTTGGAGGAGAAATCGGAAATGACCTGGCTATGCTGATGCCTGTATTTATAAAAGATTATTGGTATATCTTCTTAATCTGGATCTTGTTAACACTATTATTAATTGTACTTTACCAGCGAATAGAAAAAACGCGAATTGTAATTTCCCTGTCGCAAAAAGAATTTGCTACAGCTGTAAACATGTTTATTGTGGGGGTGATACTGGCGGTAGTAGCATACAGAGGCGGTTTTCAACTAAAGCCCATCCGTGCAATGGATGCCGGTGAATACACCGACGCCAAAAATATACCGCTGGTTACCAGCACCGCATTTACGATTATAAAAACATTAGATGTTCCTACGATTCAAGCGAGTATTTATTTTACAGACGAACAGTCGTTAAAAAAATTATACGACCCTGTAAAAACTCCGGTTAAGGGTTCTTTTACTAAAAAAAATATTTTCATCATTATTCTGGAAAGCTTTTCAAAAGAATATGTCGGTGCGCTCAATGGAAAGTCTTCAGGCTACACTCCCTTTCTTGATTCTCTGATTCAGGAAAGTTTAACTTTTAATAATGCCTATTCCAATGCAAAGCGCTCCATAGACGGCATTCCTGCTGTGGTTGCAGGCATACCCAATTGGATGAATGAACCTTATATTACCTCGATTTACGGAAGCAATCAAATTAACAGCTTACCTAATTTATTGAAAACGGAAGGCTACTACAGTGCTTTTTTTCATGGTGGAACAAATGGAACAATGGGATTTGACGCATTCGCCAGTCTTGCAGGATATGATAACTACTATGGTCGTAAAGAGTACAGCAATGATCAGGATTATGACGGAAGCTGGGGCATATGGGACGAAGAATTTTTACAATATGCTTCCTCAATAATGAGTAAAAAACAACAACCGTTTTTAGCCACCATTTTTACACTCAGTTCTCATCATCCTTATACAGTACCCAAAAAGCATGAAGGAAAATTTGAACAGGGTTCACTTCCCATTCACATCAGTATACGCTATGCAGACTATGCATTGAAACAATTTTTTGAAACAGTAAAAAAAAAGGATTGGTTTAAAAATACATTGTTTGTACTTGTTGCCGATCATACCAGCATTTCCGATGATCCTTTTTATACTAATAAAGTAGGAAACAATGCTATCCCTATTATTTTTTATTCCGGTGATCATTCTTTAAAAGGAATGGATTCAACCACTATTCAACAGATTGATATTATGCCTTCCCTCCTTGATCATCTTCATTATCCCTACTCCTATTATGCCTTTGGTAACAGCGTATTTGACAGCACACAATCACATTATGCATTCTCTAATAACAATGAAATTTTTGAATTGATTCAAGATAATTATTCCTTTAGCTTTGATGGGCAAAAACCAATTGAATTATTTAACATTACTGAAGACAGCTTGTTGAAAAAGAACCTGATAAACCTGGACACGCTGAGAGTCAAAAAAATGCAGGAGAAATCAAAGGCCATTATCCAAACATTTCAACAAGCACTTATTAATAATAAGATGTATATAGGACATTAGACATGGATAGGATAAGCAGCAAAAAGAAAATATGCTTCATAATCAATCCTATATCCGGAATTGGACGCCAAAGAATTGTTGAGAAACTTATTGATGAACGATTGGATAACACATCTTATGAGCATTCTATTTTTTACACACAAGCACCAAAACATGCAACTGAACTGGCAAAACAAGCGGCTTTAGAAAAATTTGATATTGTGACTGCCGTAGGAGGCGATGGATCGGTCAATGAAGTAGCGAAGGGATTAATTGGTACCGATACCGCAATGGCTATTTTACCTGCCGGATCAGGGAACGGACTGGCAAGGCATCTTGGTGTTCCCATGGATCTGAGAAAAGCAATTGATATTGTGCAACATGGAATAAAAAAGAAAATAGATACCATTCAATTCAATCAGGAATGTTTTGTAAATGTAGCCGGTATTGGATTTGATGCACACATCGGTTGGGAATTTTCCAAATATGGTAAGCGAGGTTTGTCATCCTATATTAAAGTCATTCTTCATGAACTTTCAGCCCTGAAAACCCAACCTTTTGAACTAACTATAAACGGAAAGTCTATACAAAGAGAAGCGTATCTGATCAGTTTTGCCAATGGAAGCCAATGGGGTAACAATGCTTACATAGCTCCATTAGCCAACATCACAGATGGTATTATGGATGTTGTTATTCTTAAAAAATTCCCGCTTTTGATGGGAATTCCATTAGCCTATAAACTATTTAATAAAAATTTGCATTCTGCTGCTGCAATTGAAATCATCAGGACCAAAGAAATTATTGTAAAACAAAAAAACAGCATTGCTCATATTGACGGGGAGCCAATCGAAAGTGGATCGACCCTTCATGTAAAAGTTAATTCCCTATCTTTGAATGTGATTACTCCTGCTTAAAACCATAATCATGACTAAAAAAAATAATAAAGATGGAATTGTGTTCTCCACCAATAAAAGTTTTTCGTTTGAAGTCGAGAAAAATGATCATCCCTCGTTACCACCACAACAACAAAATTTAAAAATTTACCTTGACCGCATGGGTGGAGGTAAGCTTGTAACACGGATCCACGGATTTGTTGGTATCGACTCCGATTTGGAAACACTTGGTAAATCGTTAAAACAAAAATGTGGTGTTGGAGGAAGTATCAAAAATGAAGAAATTTTATTACAGGGCGATCATCGTGATAAGGTACTTAAGCTACTGACCGACCTGAATTACAAGGCAAAAAAAGCAGGGGGATAAAGGCCACTCATTTTATTATTATTGTTTTGCTTCTGCAGGAATTTGATTTTTTGCTTATTTGTCGCGATTTACCCCTTAATTTGCCGTATTAGTATGTCCTTTTTTTAATGCATTCTTTACCTTTGTAACATCAAAGTAATAGCAACATTAAAAAACATCCCGTGATCGAAGTTTTTAAAACCAACGTAAAAAATGCTGATGAATCGGCAAAACTTATACGTCAGCTTCAGACACATTTTCCTTCTTGTAAAATAAATTTTGACCTGGATGATTGTGATCGGATCCTAAGAATAGAAGGTGGAGCTATTTGTACTACTACCATTATCACTGTCTTACAACACAACCATTATCAATGTGAAATCCTTGAATAGATAGCCTTTTTTTCATAAAAGGAAGGGATTTATACTTTATAACTTCAATTGGTATTTAAAATTCAATAGTTCATCGCTTGTTTTAGCAATTTTTCTTTTTCTCGCCTCACCATTTCCCGGTATTATTAGTAATTTTAGAAAAATTAATCTCTAAATTTTAATATATGTTTACACTCGATCAGTTAAAGGAAGCAAATTTAAAGGTACAAAGTGGTGAAGATTTTCCGGCATATATTCAGGAGCTTATCAAATTAGGTGTAACAGGTTATGATACACACGTTGCAGATGGTCATACTATTTATTCCGGAAAAAATAATCAGGAGTTAAAATCGGAAGTAAAATATCCGACATTGGAAATCGCTGAAAAAGCGGATGCTGGCAAATTCAGGAACCATTTAAAAGCTCATCAAATGGGCCAAACCCATTACCTCTCCTTTTGTAAACATGCCGCTGAAAGCGGGATCGAAAAATGGAAAGTAAATACTACTGATCTGACCTGCACTTATTTGGATAGAAAAGGAAATGCTGTATTAACAGAGCCCATTCCTGTTCCTAGCAAAACACGATAGTCAATTATTTTAAAAAACCCATGGATTTATTCAATAAAGGCGAAGTCTTGCATTTCGCACGATCATAATAAACATGTACTTGCTTTTTTTAGGGAGTATAAATTCCTTTTGAAGAGATACCGGATTTTATAAATAGCTCAGCCACCACTTTTCTTTATGATTCATTTTATAAGCATCGTACCATTTACAAAGCGGATACAATAAGAGCACAACAAAGATCCAGATACCATACACAACAGGTAAACTATATCCGACACCTGCAATAACAAAATAAAAGGGCGTGTTAGGAGGGGTATTGTATGCTTCTTGAATGGTATGTCCATGCATTAAATAAGAAACTACACATAATAAATGAATCACATACAAATGCAACAAGTAATAAAATAAGGATACCCGCCCATAAATTTTCAATATACCGGTCCATTTATGCTTAATGCTGTCAAGAATGGCCAGCACCGATAATGCAGGTCCGATGGTCATGCATATATAGAGCAAGGAAGGTGGATACTTACTTACATTGAGAAAAGACAGGATTGTATAAAATCCGTTTTTTTGTGTACTCCAGGGAAGAGGATCGCCGTAGCTGTTGCTAAAACGAAGCAAAACAAAAATAATGATCAGGGAAATACCCCAATAGTTAACTATTCTTACACGATCCGGGCGTTGCAGTATTTTCCCAAAACCATATCCTATCATCATAAGACCTGTCCATGGCAAGAAAGCATAAGCAATTAAAATTACGTGATTAGGAAGAAAGGGATAAGCAGCAAATTTTCCATGATGCAGCAGATCGAGCAATAGCCCTGCCTTGTAATCCGGTGAAGCCTCCTGAAAATCCAGCACATTATGCAAGCCAACGATTAAAAAACCGATCGTTACAATTGCTTTAAATGGCAAATGAATCAGGCATCCCAATATAAACATACTGATACCTATCGCCCAAATCACCTGTAAGATAAGGGTATTGTAATAGAAATTGAATGACCAGCCAAATGTAATAATGA
>CAZMRM010000073.1:11106-12167 GCA_964568515.1 uncultured Chitinophaga sp.
CGATAATTCTTTTTTTGTTTTTCTTAAGCTTTGCAAATAAATGAAGGTACCAGAGAGAAAAACAAACACAGGAGCACAAAAGTGAGTGATCCACCTTGTGAAAAATAAAAAAGGAGTGGTAGTCGCCAGATTTAAGGGATCATCTGTATTAGCCGTAATATGAAAATAATCACGAACATGGTCCAGTGCCATGATGATCATTACCAATCCTCTTAATACATCGATGGATTCCACCCTGTTTTTTTTTAATTCATCCATTGGTTGATAAATTTACATTGTTGAGCAAATCCTTATAGATTATTTTCTATCAGTTTTTTAAGTTCATTTGCTTGTACAACTCCTGATTGCCTCCATTTAATTTGTCCGTTCTTAAATAAAATAAGTGTTGGAACTCCTTGTACGTGATAGGCATTGGCTGCTTTTGGATTCTTATCCACATCAACTTTTAAGATCGTTGCTTTATCTCCTATTTCACTTTTTAACTGTTTTAAAATAGGTGCCATCATTTTACAGGGTCCGCACCATTCTGCTGAAAAATCAACCAATACAGGTTTATCAGCGTTGATTATTGTTGAGAAATCTGCCATATTTATCTTTTTTAGAACCTATTTAATTTAATTCTCGTATGTGTTCAATACTTACTAAATATAATCATTCAAAGGATTTTGAAACAGAATTATATAAAGTTGTTTTCTTTTTGCCAGCAACAATTCCTGCTGTTTCATCAAAAATATATATCCAAATTAGAAAAAGATGCGCTACGTTCGTAAATATTATCTAAATTTAAGTAACAATAGGTTATTGAGAGGTTTTCAATCTGCCAATTACTTATTTTAAATTATTGATTTGTATATAAATGAAGAAAAAAACAATATTATTTTTTGTGGTTATAATCCCTTTTTTAATCATGGCTTTTGCAGAACGTTCCAGTTCCGGGGCACCAGCCTCTCATACAGGTGCCCCCGGAGAAAAAACCTGTGCTACTTCAGGCTGTCATGATGATCATTTGATCAATTCAGGCAAAGCTTCGCTTTGCCTGAATTGATCAAATGATCATCATG
>CAZMRM010000074.1:0-12142 GCA_964568515.1 uncultured Chitinophaga sp.
GGTGAATTTACCAACTTGCAATCTGTTACCAACGAAGTGAAAGCAATGATGGATCCCTCGTTTGTTCCTCCTCCTGCTGATCCAAATGTACCGGTAGGATTTGGAGCCAAGGATGTAAAAGATTTAACCTGGAAACAATTATTGGATGCCTATACGTGCACGGAATGTGGACGATGTACTTCCAGCTGCCCTGCAAACATTACAGGCAAATTATTATCTCCTCGTAAAATAATGATGGATACACGTGACAGGCTGGAAGAAGTAGGTAAAAATATGGACGCCAACAAAGGCGAATTTAAAGACGATGGTAAATCCTTATTTAATTATATAACTCCAGAAGAACTTTGGGCATGTACCTCCTGCAATGCTTGTGTTCAGGAATGCCCGGTGAATATTGATCCTCTAAGTATCATTGTTGACATGCGCCGCTATTTGGTAATGGAACAAAGTGCGGCACCGGCAGAGCTGAATGGAATGTTCAGTAATACCGAAAATAATGGCGCTCCTTGGCAATTTAGTCCTGCTGACCGTTTAAATTGGGCCAAAGAATGAAAATTGTTAACTCTCTAAAACCAGATACCATGAAAGATCAATTAATTCAAAAAGAAGAAGAAGGGAAAAAGGTCAGTCCCGTATTACCTGACCATATCAAGAACTATTTAATCGATATCGATGGTACCGTCTGCGATGATATCCCGAATGAAGAGCCAGAACGCATGAGTACTGCCAGGTTATTCCCTGATGCTCTTATCACCATTAATAACTGGTATAAGGAAGGACATATCATTACTTTTTTTACATCGCGTACGGAAGAACACCGGGAAGTAACAGAAAAATGGTTAACAGAAAATGGATTCCTTTATCATGGACTATTAATGGGAAAACCCAGAGGAGGAAATTATCATTGGATTGATAATCATATGGTAAGGGCTACACGTTATGAAGGTAAATTCACCAACTTGGTGGAAGAACAAGTAACCATCCAGGTATTTGAAAAATAAAGAACAGTAGATGAACAGTGAACCACTAAAAGTACCTACAATGGCAGAGATGCTGGCTGCCGGCGAGACTCCTGAAATTTTATTTTGGGTTGGATGTTCCGGAAGTTTTGATGATCGTGCAAAAAAAATAACAAAAGCCATTGTTAAAATTCTGAATCATGCCAATGTAAAATTCGCTGTTCTCGGAACGGAAGAAAGTTGTACCGGTGATCCTGCAAAACGTGCAGGAAATGAATTCCTGTTTCAAATGCAAGCTATGACCAACATTGCTGTGTTGAATGGCTATGAGGTAAAAAGAATTGTAACGGGCTGTCCGCATTGTTTCAATACATTAAAAAATGAGTACCCATCCTTAGGCGGAACGTATGAAGTGGTGCATCATACACAATTGTTGCAGGAACTATTGGATACGGGCAGAATAAAAATTGAAGGTGGCAACTTCAAGGGAAAGAAAATCACATTTCATGATCCCTGTTATCTGGGACGTGGAAATGATGTGTATGAAGCTCCGCGCGAAGTAATGATTAATCTGGATGCAGAGCTGGTGGAGATGAAACGCAGCCGTTCAAAAGGATTATGTTGTGGTGCCGGTGGAGCACAAATGTTTAAAGAAGCAGAAAAGGGAAATAAAGAAGTAAATATAGAACGTGCAGAAGAAGCCCTGACGCTTTCTCCGGATGTTATTGCTGTAGGATGTCCTTTTTGCAATACGATGATGACAGACGGTGTGAAGCATTTCAATAAGGAACAATCTGTGAAAGTATTGGATGTGGCTGAACTTATTGCACAAGCAAAGGATTTATAAGATCATGACGACCATCAAACAAATGCCTGCCGATGCACGTGTATGGGTGTATCAAAGTAATTCGCTGTTATCGGATGCTGAAGCAAATGAGATTGCACAGAAAGGTATTGCTTTTATAGAAAGCTGGACAGCACACGGAGCCACATTAAAAGCCAGTTTTGATATTTTGTATAAACGGTTTATTGTGATTTCCGTTGATGAGGAACAGGCTCAGGCAAGTGGCTGCAGTATTGACAAATCACTTGCCTTTGTCAAAGGACTGGAACAAGCCTATAAACTCCAATTGCTGGATCGTATGCAGGTGGCTTATCGTAAAAATGATCAGATAGAAGTGTGTGCGTTGTCTGAATTTGAAAAACGTGCACAGAAAGGAGAGGTAACACCTTCAACCATTGTTTTCAATAATATGGTTACTTCAAAAGCCGAATTCGATAATGCCTGGGAAATACCGTTAAAAGAAAGCTGGCAAAAAAGAGTCTTAAGTTATTAATCCTTTACTGTCTCTTTTGTCCAGTTATCCGAATTTGCAAACGCTTTAAATACTTTCTCCAATTCTCCCAGTGAAGCAGGTGCTTCGCTTCTGTTACGCACCTTCTTGGTTTTACCCTTCTTTGTTACCGTAATTTCGCGAATAGGAAAATCAGGAACATTTCCCATATATTCATCATTATAAGCATTGAAATTGGCTTTTTCAAGTGCTTCTATAAATCCTGCAAATTCAGTAGCCGAAATCGATTTTGTATAAGTGCCGATTTTAGGAGTATGGGACTCTCCTTTGAAAGTAGCGAGCATTTTTGAACCATCCAGAACCATATTATAAACAGGACATTCGCCATAACAAGGTGTTTCGGCGTAAATAATGACAATGTCGCTGAAGTCTTCAGTCGAATTACCGGCCTTTTTTGAATTGCCGCAAGCTGCAAATGCTAATAAAATCATTATAAAAGGAAGGATACGTTTCATAAATTATTCAATGTTATTGGTTTTGATTTGAAAAGTACAATTGTAAAAATGCAGAACCGATAGATAGAGAAGCCTGGTCAAAAATAGTAAAATTTTGTTGCATCATTCGGCAAACGAAATAGATTGCCAACCTCACACTGGTTATTAATAATAACTGGAAATAATAATAACAAATAATCTGGGAATTTAATCCTCAGTCGTAGAAAATGAATTTTGTTATTTCATATAAATAAAGTATAAAATATTAAAAAATGTTATGATAGCAATATTTTATTTTGTTATTGTAATGCCTATACCTGACATTTTAAATATAGGTTTTTAATTATTTAAAATCATTAATGCTTGTATCACAATAAATTATGTTTATTTTTGCGCCGTTTTTAATAAACAGCATTTTAATAATCATCTTTAACAATTAATCATCCCTAGAAAACATGAAAAAGAGTACAATTTTTACCTGTTTGATGTTGATGCTAGCCACAGTAGGTAGAGCTCAAACAGTATTTTGGTCAGACACCTTTGAAGATACAGGTGCACCCAGCAATGGAATACGTACTGCAGAAAACAACGGAGGTGTGATAGCTCCTCCTTATTCCAGTTATTTTGTCAGGGCATCAAGTATTCAGATCTTGGTAAGTAATCCTTATATAGGAGTGCAAGGAAGCAGATTTTGGGCAGGAGAAAATCATTCTCAGGCATTTGGTGCAGGTAAAGAAGAGCAACAAATTGATTATACCGGTATCAATATCGCCGGCAAAACAAATTTGTCATTCAAAGGATTGTTTGCAGCAAACTCAGCATCCAAGCCCTGGGATAACCAACACTACGCTCAACAACCTGATGCCAAAACTGATTATGTGATTGTGGAATACCGCATCGATGGAGGGGCATACCAGCCATTGATTAAATTTTTTGGCAATAATAGTAAAGACAGGTTATTAAGCGAGGATACCAATAACGATTCGTTGGGTGATGGTCCTGGCTTAACGCCTTCTTTTGCTGAATATACAAAAGCAATCACAGGAACAGGCTCGGCCTTGGATATTCGTGTTAAAGCGTTTAGCAATGATGTAAATGAAGAGTGGGCAATTGATAATTTACGCATTCTTGAAGTATTACCGTGTAACCTGGTTTTAACAACAGGTACAGTTAAAAATGTTACCTGCAAAGGTGGAAACGATGGTGCAGCAGCAATCACTGTTACTGGGATCACCGGAACTGCAACTTATAACTGGACCCCTGGAAATCCTGTAGGAGATGGTACTGCAAGCGTTACCGGTTTGGTTGCCGGAACTTATACCTGTACAGTTAGCGACGGAGCCTGCACAAAAAACATTGAAGTGGTAGTTACCGAACCTGCATTGATCAGCACATCACAAAAGTTAACGGTTTGTGCCGGACAAACTGTAAAAGTGGGAACAAAAACATACAATACAACAGGTAAATATACAGATGTTTTAAAATCAAGTAAAGGTTGTGACAGTACCGTTGTGACTGATTTAACCGTTACACCGGCTCTTACAAAAAATCAGGAGTTCACGGTTTGTTTTGGTAAGTCCATTACTGTTGGTAACAAAACATACAGCATAAGCGGTACTTACACCGATAATTTTAAAACCGCTGGCGGTTGCGATAGTATTGTAACCACTAAATTAACTGTGTTAAGAGAAATTAAAACAACACAAAATTTAAATATCTGTCAGGGTAAATCAGTAAAAGTTGGAATTCATGAGTATAAAATTTCCGGTACGTATACCGATGTATTGGTTGCTGCAAACAAATGTGACAGTACCGTTATTACAAACTTAAATGTTTCTCCTGCAACAACCTATAGCCAGCAATTGACCATTTGTAAAGGCGGATCCCTAAAAGTAGGAAATCATGTTTACACTCAACCAGGCACTTACAAAGACACTGTAAAAACAAAAGCGGGTTGCGACAGCATTGTTACCTCTATTTTAAATTTTGCAAACATTCCTTATTCTGGCCAGCAAACCCTTACAACTTGCGCTGGTAAACCAATTAAAGTGGGTGATAAGCTGCATGGAACAAGTGGTACTTATAAAGATACTATCAAAACCGTAAAAGGTGGTTGCGATAGTGTGGTGACTACTTATTTAACCGTTACACCTGCTAAAACCGGTTCGCAAAAAATAGTTCAATGTGCCGGTAAACCGGTAATTGTTGGTACCGCTGTTCATACTAAGACCGGGGTTTACACGGACGTTGTTAAAACAATGGGCGGTTGCGACAGTATTGTTACGACTGATCTTACTGTAATTCCTGCTCCAAATGGTTCTCAACAATTAATAACTTGTGCCGGTAAACCGGTAAAAGTAGGTGACCATTTACATGATAAAACAGGAACTTATACAGACACTGTTAAAGCTCCGGGTGGTTGCGACAGTATCGTAACAACTTATTTAACGGTAACAGTAGCTCCGAAAGACTCCCAGAATTTAACAACCTGTTCGGGTAAACCTGTAAAAGTTGGTGATTATTTACATTACCTGCCTGGTACCTACACCGACACTATAAAAACCCCAGGGGGATGTGACAGTGTTGTAACTACTGTATTAACTGTTACGCCTCCGGTACAGGGTGATTCTGTTTCACTTACCACTTGCCAGGGAAAACCGGTTAAAATTGGTTATACATTTTATTACACTGCCGGTGTTTACAATGATACTGTAAAAACAACCGGTGGCTGCGACAGCATCGTTTATATAAAATTATCTGTAACACCTGCAGCAAGTGGTTCTCAACAATTAACCACTTGTCAAGGAAAACCATTGATAATCAATAATCATGTTTACGATAAAACAGGCATTTACACAGATACAGTTAAAACTGCAGGAGGCTGCGATAGTATCCTTGTAACGGACTTAACTGTGAATCCTGCTCCTGCAGTTACATTGGATCTAAGCATTACAGACACTGTTTGTTCAGGTCTGGATATTATCCTTGAAAATGGTCTGCCTGCAGGTGGCGTTTATAGCGGAACCGGGGTTACCGGCAGTATTTTCAAATCAGGTGTTGCCGGTCCGGGAGTTCATGTGATCACATACACTATAGTAGATTTTAAAGGTTGCGAAGGAAGTGCAAAAGACAGTATATTCGTTGATGTCTGTACGGATGTGAAGGAAGAGACAGCAAAAAATACATTGCTTGTTTATCCTAACCCTCATACAAACAGATTTACAATTGAACTGACATTGGTACAGAGCGAAGCGGTTGCTATCAGAATGACTAATATTTTAGGTGAAACCGTTCAACAATTTGAAAAATCAGTTGCAAGCGGGATGTATAAAAATGAAATCGATACACAGGAATTACCAACAGGTATCTACTTCATTACTGTACAAACTTCGAATGATAGAATTGTTCAACGTGTGATCAAAAACTGATCAGGGTAAATAAGTTTAAAAGACCTGCTGATAACCATCAGCAGGTCTTTTTGTTATGTTTTTTTTTAATGAAACCTTTGCTGCTTTTTTCAGTACAATCGAACATGAAAAAAGCCTTTCGATGTGCTTTCCTTTTTAGTCTGTTTTTTTCTGCAGCGATTCAGGCACAAACTCCGAGGTTAGATAGTTTAAAAAAAGTACTTGAACAGCACTCTGCACAGGATAGCGCAAGAATAGAAATTCTGATAAATATTTGCCGGACTCATATTTATGAAACCAATGATATGGACCAGCTGGAGTATTATAATGCACAGTTGTCTCCGCTTTCCACCGCTTTAAAATCACGCAGGGGCCTGGCATTTACCTATTTATACAGAGGAATGCTGTGTAAGATCCGTACTGATTATCCTCAGGCATTGTTGCACCTCAATCATTCACTTCAAATTTTTAACAGTCTTCATGATAAAGCCGGAATTTCTGCCTGCTATATCAATCTGGGTTTGGTAGAAGATCGTAGGGGAAATTATGCACAAGCCATTAAATACGCTTCTCAGGCAGCCCGGTTAAGAAATGAATTAGGAGATATCAGGGGCACAGCCGGAGCTCTGAACAACCTTGCTATTTCCTATGCGAATCTGGGCGATTATAAACAATCACTAAATTATTATTTTAAGTCGCTGCAATTACGTGAATCCATCAATGATAAATTAGGCATGTCTGTTTCTTATCTCAATATTGGTGACTCTTATAATTTACAAGGAAAATATGATGAAGCAGAAAAATTTTTGCAAAAAGCATTGCCCTTGAAAAAAGAAATCGGTGATAAAGAGGGAGAAGCATACGTTTATGCCAATTTTGCTTCCATTGCCACCAGCAGAAAAAATTTTAAAGAAGCACTCATCATGCATCTCAAAGCTTTGAAATTACGGGAAGAAATGAATGATCAGCAGAACATAAATCAAACCTATAATTTTATCGGACTCAATTATTTTGAGCAACAAAAATACAATGAGGCATTGGTCTATTTTTTAAAGGCACGTAAGGCAAGTAAAGAATTAGGTGATAAAGTAAACTGGATAGAAGGAAATGTAGGAGCCGGCAGATGTTATGAACAACAGGGAAATTATCAGCAGGCGCTCATCAATTATCATGAAGCGAGGGGAACCTCCAGGGAAATTAATTACAGACCTGGTTTGCATAGTGTATTGGGCAATCTGGCTTCTGTACACGAAAAAATGCATAATTACAAAGAGGCGTTGATGTATCAGAGGGCTTATTCAAATTTGAAAGATTCTATCCTGAATGAGGCAAGTTTTAAACAAGCTGCCGAACTGAATACACGTTACGAAACAGATAAAAAAGAAAAGGAAATTCTTTTATTAACCAAAGATCAGCAGCTAAAAGATAAAACATTAAAACAACAAAAATTAGTAAGGTTAGGGTTAATCATCGGATTGGGGTTATTCTTTATATTGTCATTCCTGCTGTTTAACCGATATCGTTTCAAGAAAAAAGCGAACCTCGTTTTAGAGAAACAGAAAAAGGAAATCTCTGAAAAGAACATGCAGATTACCGATAGTATTGATTATGCCAAAACCATACAAGAGGCTATTTTACCGGATGATGAAAGATTGAACCTTTATTTAAATGAGTACTTTATTTTATATAAGCCCAAAGCAATTGTAAGTGGGGATTTTTATTGGATAGGTAAAAAAGGGGATAAAATTATTTGTGCTGTTGCCGACTGTACGGGTCACGGTGTTCCAGGAGCTTTCATGTCATTGTTGGGTCATAATATTCTGGAGAATGTTGTTCAGCGTGATTCATCTATAAACCCTGGTGCGATTTTAACTGCATTGAACGAAGAAATTGTACTCCGTTTTTCAAAAGGAAAAGAACCTGAAACCGTAAAACATGGAATGGACATCGCTATTATTACTATTGATCCGCGCAAACAACAAGTGGAATATGCAGGAGCACACAATTCATTGTATTTGGTTCGTGAAAATGTGTTGACAGAAACAAAGGCAAATAAACAGTCCACAGGAATTGTTTCTTCAGATCACAGCAGGGTCCAATATGATAATAATATCGTTGAAGTACAAAAGGGAGATATGTTGTATCTGTTTTCTGATGGTTTTCCTGATCAAAAAGGCGGACCTGATCAAAAGAAATTTTATTACTCACCTTTTAAGAATTTATTGATCTCAGTGAATAAATTGCCTGCGGAAGAACAAAGGCAGTGTTTGCAAACAGCGATAGAGAATTGGATTGGAAAAGGAGAGCAGGTAGATGACATCCTTGTAATGGGTATCAGATGTTAAGCAGATTAAATATTCTACATTACCATTTTTTCTTAAAATCTCCCCTTGAAAAATATTTTTCAATAAAACAGTAAGCAAGTATAAAAAAATACCTGCTTCCCATTTCCCTTATTTTTAGTTTAGATACACCATACTTTCTGTTTGTCCACGAGTTAGGAACAACAGCATAGGAATATCCTCGAATAATGGCTTTAAGTGGTAGTTCAATCGTTAAATTAAAATGAGGCGAAAGAAAAGGTTTAATGCCATCAATGGTATGTCGTTTATATAATTTGAATGCATTGGTTGTATCATTGTAATGGATATTCATTGAAAAACGAATAATAGTATTTGCAATGCGATTGATGATTTTTTTTATAAAAGGGTAATCAATAAGCTGTCCGCCTTTCATAAACCTGCTTCCGAACACACAGTCATAATTCCCATGTATCATGGTTCTGTAAAATTTTACAAGATCACCGGGTGAATCAGACAGGTCTCCCATCATAATGGCAACACAATCTCCACTATAACGTTCCAACCCATAGCGTACAGCATATCCAAATCCATTCGGACCGCTGTTGGTTTCATAGCGCAGTGCAGGATTTTTTAATTTCAGGGATTCCAATACTTGTAATGTATTGTCCTGAGAATTATCATTGATAACGAATATTTCAAAATCAATTTCAGCAGCTTTTACAATTTCATTAATTTGTTCAACCGTTTTTCCGATGGATTCTTCTTCATTGAATGCCGGGATAACAATACTTAACTTCATGATATGACTCTGTTTGCAAATGCCTGATGAATTTCAGTTAATATATCCGTTATATTGAATTGATGAGACCAATCGGGATAATGCCCCTTAAATTTACTAAGGTCACTGATCCACCAGATATGATCACCAATTCTATTGTTTTCAGAATAAGTATAGTTTACTTTATTCCCTGTAATCTCTTCGCAAAGTCCAATTGCCTCCATCATTGAACAGTTGGAATATCTGCCACCGCCGGCATTGTACACTTCTCCCTGTTTCGGATTTAAATGAAAGTGCCAGAACATATTGACGAGGTCTTTGCTGTGTATATTATCGCGGACCTGCTTTCCTTTGTATCCGAAAATCGTATAATTATTTCCTGTAATGGCACATTTCATCAAATAAGAAAGGAAACCATGTAATTGTGTGCCTGAATGATTAGGGCCGGTTAAGCAGCCACCTCTGAATACTCCCGTATTCATTTCAAAATATTTTCCGTACTCCTGAACAAGGATATCTGCTGCTACTTTTGAAGCACCAAATAACGAATGTTTGGTTTGGTCAATACTCATATGTTCATCAATACCATTTTCAAAATAAGGGTGGGTTTCTGCAATTTCCCATCTTTTTTCAAGCTGCACCAATGGCAGGTTATTGGGTGTATCACCGTACACTTTATTGGTGGATGTAAATATAAAAGTTGCTTTCGGGCAATACTTATGGGTCATTTGAAGCATGTTTAACGTACCATTTGCATTTACCGTAAAATCAATAAACGGATCCTTTGCAGCCCAATCATGACTCGGCTGAGCAGCTGTATGTACAATAAGTTTAATGGACGATCCATAGATATCGAAAAGTTTTTCGAGAGAAACAAGATCCCTGATATCTATGTCATGATGCTTAAAATTAGGGATTGTTTCAATAAGTTTTTCCTTGTTCCAGTTTGTAGATGCCTCCTTTCCGAAAAAAAATGCACGCATATCGTTATCAATACCAATAACCTGGTCAAATTTTTTACTGAAAAATGATACAGCTTCGCTTCCGATAAGCCCAGAGGATCCTGTGATTAAACAAATTTGACTCATTTTTTTTCGTAGTTAATGTCAAGATTAAACAAGGATTTTTCTTTCAAAATTTTATAACTATTAAGAATGTTGGTGTTTTGAATAATAAAATTTGTGTAAACAGAATCACTAAGATATTCAATAATGGATGAATCCGATGCGAAATAATCAGTCTTTTGAATCGATTTTTGAATTTCCGGGTTTAATAAGAAAGTCTGATAAATTTGCTTTCCCCGGGCCGAGGAGCCGTCTTCAAAAGCATAATAATTTTTTTTACCATATAGAACAGCATTTTCTATCGCTTCTTTATTTTTAAAATGCTTGTATCCAAATATTTTCTTTGTCTGAATATTTATAAAATAGAATCCAATCGTATACACTAAGCAAATACTGAATAATAGATTATACCCCTTTACCTGTATATGTGAAATGGCAAGGTAAAGTATCAAAAAAAGGGGAGGAAAAAGCAACACGGAATAATAGTAGTGGACATCCTGTGGTTGAAAACCAGCAATCTGAAACCGTGCAATGGGAACGGCAAGAGAAGAAACAAATAAATACAGGATACAGAATATGAAATAGTTTTTTTGATCCCGATAAGCCAGATAACATAAATATGCAAAAAACACTAGACCGATATAAACCAGAACGGATCCTCCTGTTTGTTTTACAAAAGCAAATCTTACGATAGAAACATATATTAATTTGAAAAAACTGATAATAATGGAAGTATAATTTTCAAGTAAGGTGTTTAAATTGATTTCCTGTTGGGATAACGCTTTCTGTATAAAAATAAATAAAAGCTGAATGAGTAATGTACAAATGATCAGTTTATCTATTTTCCTTTTTTCAAAGAAGTAATGACAAATGAACAGTAGCGGGAACAATACTCCGTTTCCGAAAAAATAATTCTGAATAACAAGGAAAAATAAAAAAAGCACAAAATTTTTAAAATGGCCTTGTTGGATATAATTAAAATAATAGAGCACGGCTAAGAGCTGTAAAAGTATGTGAAGAATAACGCCTTGCTGAAAGATCCAAAAAATCACATCAGCTAAATCAGGATGGAGACAGAATACAATGGTAATAATAAGGCTGTTTCTTTTTGCATATTCATGAGTTGACATCCGGTTTAAAAGAAGATAAAAAACAAAGCAGGTTAATCCCCAGAAAAGGACCGATGTGAATTGAAGGCAAATAGCATTTTTTCCAAATAATACCAATTCCATTGTATATAAAGCCTGGAAAAGAGGGATAACATGCCCTCCATGTCCTACAAGTGCATACTCTTTAAATGATTTTCCATTTGCAAAGTCATTTATAAAGGACCAATCATCTCCTAAAAAAAAAGAAAAAACATTAAGCCATATCAGTAATGATAAACATAGCAGAAAAATCAGTATTGCCTTGTCTGTAAAATTTTTGTTTAAGAATTCTTGCAGGGTTCTCATTTCAGAAGCTTTTCCAGTTGTTTTTCATTTTTATGAATCCAGTTAAAGATATCAAAAAAAATAGTTTGAGTATTGCGCTTTGGTTCCCAATTAATTTCCTTTTTAATTTTTGTATTATCGGTTATGAATATCTTTAAATCAGCCGGTCTGTTTTGCAGCTCTTTTTTAATTGTTATATTGTTTCCGGTAATTTCCTGACAGATTTTAGTCATTTCTTGTAAAGATGCGCTGGTATTTAATCCTCCACCGGCATTATAAATTTTTCCATTGAATTTTTCCGTATGGTGAATTTGAATATCAATAAGATCGAACAAATCATCAATATGAAGGATATCTCTCACTTGTTTTCCTGTTCCGCCATATCCTATATACTGAAGCGGCTGTTTCC
>CAZMRM010000075.1:0-7851 GCA_964568515.1 uncultured Chitinophaga sp.
CAGCCTTCGGTGCCCGATCCCCAGACTGTTATCGCCACAGACCCATTGTCCTTCAGCATCCGGCCCTCTATGAGAAAGTGCATCGGTCATCGCTTTTAATTGCTTTTCCTTTACAATGGGTTCCCGGGCAAATATTCCTGCAATTCCACACATACTTAACGAAATTTTCGTTGAAACAATAAATTGAAATTAAATGTACTGTTTCCGATGAATCTAATGAATTAGTTATCAGAACTATTTCTTACTAAACAAAAATTTTGAATTCAATTTTTCTTTTAACATAAAAAAATCATCTTTTGTAAAAAAAAGAAGCCTGGCAATGGGTGTTTTAGACTGTTGAGCATAGATTGCAACAGAAAAGGCGGTGCTAAAAATGTACGAACAGATGGTGGCTACTGCCGCACCGTTCATCCCGTATCCTGGTATTAATAAAAGATCAAGCACAAGACAAACAATAAAGCCGAGAATTCCGCTGTAAAGATTGATTTTAACTGTTCCTTTTCCTGAAAAATAGGACGATAAAATAGTTGTAATACCAAAGGGGGCAATACCAATTAATAGTAACCGGAAGGTGAATATCGAATCTTCGAACTCATTTCCATATAACAAGGGGATAAAAAAGCCAATGGTCAGTTCACAGAAAATAGCAATAAGTACCAAAGAAACGGAAGTGATCCGTAAGAGTCTGTTGGTTTGCTCTATGGCTTCCTTTTCGTTGCTATTGCCGGAATATGACATTAAGATAGCAGCAACGGCCTGTGGCAAAAGCCACAACATCTGTGCAAGATTAACAGATAATGAATAAATTCCCAGCTCCCTGCTTCCGCAATAGTATTGTATGAACCAGAAATCCATCCGGTAGCTTAAAAATTGAAAAATGCCTGCAACATAAGCAATCGTTGAAAAATTTAATATATGTTGGAACTGTTTCTTTTGCAAAAACGTAAAATCAAATTCCGGACGTGTATTTTTTATGTAGGTGATAAAGTAAATAAAAACCGGAATTGAATTCATGATGATGTAAAAGATCATAAACGATTTAAAATCAATTAAGGATTCCTGATTTACATAATATATAGTGATATAAGCCACGATTGTTATGGGAACTGTTATAAAATAGGATTTTTGCTGTGGAGTGAACAGTTGTTTGCCACTGAGAATAGAAGTAAAAAGAATGGTTAATTGAATATTGATAAATAATAATAAGATGAGTATCTCATTAAAATATTTCTGATCCGTGTCAGGAAGTAAAAAACTGAACTTTTCAAAAGGAAATACCATTAAAAAAATAATGCATAAAAAAATAAGCGCCAGAACAATTGAAACAACAGTATTGATGATACTGCGTAATGGTGCTTTATTGGTGGCAATATAGTGTACAATTCCAGGACCCAGACTAAAACCGATCACCATGTTTAAAAAAGTGGCAGTATTTAAAATGAGTGCAAAATCACCACGACCGGAGGGGCCTAAAACACGTGTTGTTATTATCGAGGTAAAGAATCCAAGAAAAAGTCCTAAAATTTGAATGAGAAATTGTCGAATGATGTGCTTTCCCAACATATAGATTGTTTAATACTAAAAATTTAATACTAAAAACTAAAATTTAATACTAAAGTTAAGATTAGTATATTTGATTACTGAAATTCCCGGGCGTAAATATAGTATTTATATGATTCTTTTGTCCTATTAAGCTTAATTTTTGAAAATAAATTGAATAAAATCTGATTTATTTATTTTGATAAAAAACAAATGAGAAAACTATTACAATGCTTCTTTACAGTTTGTTGTTTAATAACAAATAATTGTCTTAAAGCTCAAACAACCACGTTGATTTTCCCTGTTAATAATGTCAATACTTTTTCAGATTCAATATTGTTTTCATGGAACATTCTTAAAAATACGCATCATTACGAACTGGAAATAGCAGATGATGCATTGTTTAGTTCCAATGTAAAATCCTATAAGATCTACAATGCAAAAGGTGATACCACTTTAACCAATTTTCCTTTTTGTAAAAGGTACTATTGGCATGTCCGTGCCTATGTTCCTTTAGCAACGGCCTATTCACCTGTTTATTCTTTTTCACGTAACACCCCGGCTTGTGTTCCTGACCTGGAACTATGGCAGGATGCAGGTTCAGGTGTTAGTGTGAATGGAAGCCAGGCAGTAACTTACTGGCAGGACCGGAGCGGTAAAAACAGGCATGCCGTTCCTGTTGCAGATAGTGCTCGTCCTCAGCTGATCAAAGAAACCTCTCCTTTTTCCAATAAGTGCAGTTTTGTTCGCTTGGATGGTATTGATGATCATTTTCGTGTGGATTCGAATGTAACGATTGCTTCCTTTTTTTCAGTTTTTAACTGGAAAGGTGCTTCGCTGTTTCCCAGTAATTGTGCCCTGGTTGCTAATATCCCAACTTCCCCTTATCGTCCACGGGGATTGGTCCTGGTAGGTTATATAGGTACAACGGATTACTACATTGATACCCAAAACAATTTGTTTTCAGCTTCAGAGATAGAAGTGGATGGTGTCTCCAATACCACTTCATTGGCACCGCTTGAAAAATTAAAACTATTTACCGGTATCAGCAATTCACCGGCTTTTGTAACTCCCTATTGGATAGGCCGTATGCCGAATTACAGTGCAGGCTACTGGAAGGGTGACATCGGTGATCTGATCGGATACAGCCGTACGTTGACAGCTTCTGAGAAATTGTTGGTTCAAACGTATTTGAACGATAAATATGCCCCTCCTGTAAACCTGGGATCGGATCAGATAGCCTGTTCTTTTCCTTTTACCCTGCATGCAAAAAAGGATTATTATGTAAATTACAAATGGCAGGATAATTCAACAGCAGATTCACTGGTAGTGAATGCTCCTGGAACCTACTACCTGACCACCACAAATGTTTTTGGCCGCATCTCTTCAGATACCATAGAAATTATTAAGGATCTGGATCCCTATGTTGTAAAACTCGGTAATGACACCTGTACCAACAAACCATTCACATTAACAGCCGGCCCTTCCTACTTTTCTTATCAATGGTCAACCGGTGCCCTCACAAATAAAATCGATATCACTTCTTCTGGAACCTACTGGGTAGAAGCAATTGATTGTAATGGAAGCAGTAGTAAGGATACTATAAAAATAAATATCCAGGCATTGCCGGTTTTCAGTTTCGGTCAGGATAAAATTATCTGTTATAACGTCAAAGACACACTCGATCCTGGTTTTTCAAATTCATTAAACTATTCGTTTTTGTGGTCGGATAATTCGACAGATTCTATTCTTGTTATTGAGAAAGAGGGCAACTATTCATTAGCTGTAAAAGATAATGACGGATGCATATATAAAGATACGATCAGTATTCTGGTTGATTCATCGCTGTACATTGCAAGCCTGGGACCGGATACAAGTATGTGTGAAGGAAACTTGATCTATCTGAAAACAGGAGCATCAGCTGCGAATACTTATTTATGGTCAGATGCCTCTACAAATAGCTCTTTAAGTATCCATGCATCCGGGCAATATTTTGTAACAGTAGGAAACAGTAATGGTTGTTTTAAAAAAGATACCATCAACGTGATCATATCTGGAACTGCGCCTACACCTTTGTTTTCTGCAAATAATGTTTGTCATGGAACAGAAACAAAATTTACTGATTCATCTCTTCCGCCTGCGAATGCATCTATTTCACAATATACCTGGGAGTTTGGTAATTCTGCGGCTTCCGGCTTACAAAATCCGACATATACTTATGCAGACAGCGGGACTTATCTGGTTAAGCTAACAGTGAAGGCATCGAATAATTGTGAAGCATTTCTTGTTCAGCCGGTAAAAGTATACCCCAATCCCAAGGCCGATTTTACATATCATGATGTTTACTGTGATAATAGGGTCCTTGAATTTAAAGAGCAAGTGGCAAGTTATGGTTATGCTGTTACACAATGGAAGTGGAATTTCTCTGATCCGGTTAGCTCAAGTAATGATTCATCCTTTAAGTCTGATCCTGTTCATCTTTATTCTTCTTTTGGAACTTATCCCACAAGGCTGATAGTCATTACTGTAACCGGTTGCTCTGATACAATTATCAAGAATGTGGATTTTAAAATGACCTCCTCCGATTTACAAGCAATTACTCCAAAAATGAATTATAATGTATCTGGAGATTCATTGAAATTTAAATGGAGCATTGCATGCGGAGCGCATCATTACGAACTGGAAATAGCAGATGATGCATTGTTTAGTTCCAATGTAAAATCCTATAAGATCTACAATGCAAAAGGTGATACCACTTTAACCAATTTTCCTTTTTGTAAAAGGTACTATTGGCATGTCCGTGCCTATGTTCCTTTAGCAACGGCCTATTCACCTGTTTATTCTTTTTCACGTAACACCCCGGCTTGTGTTCCTGACCTGGAACTATGGCAGGATGCAGGTTCAGGTGTTAGTGTGAATGGAAGCCAGGCAGTAACTTACTGGCAGGACCGGAGCGGTAAAAACAGGCATGCCGTTCCTGTTGCAGATAGTGCTCGTCCTCAGCTGATCAAAGAAACCTCTCCTTTTTCCAATAAGTGCAGTTTTGTTCGCTTGGATGGTATTGATGATCATTTTCGTGTGGATTCGAATGTAACGATTGCTTCCTTTTTTTCAGTTTTTAACTGGAAAGGTGCTTCGCTGTTTCCCAGTAATTGTGCCCTGGTTGCTAATATCCCAACTTCCCCTTATCGTCCACGGGGATTGGTCCTGGTAGGTTATATAGGTACAACGGATTACTACATTGATACCCAAAACAATTTGTTTTCAGCTTCAGAGATAGAAGTGGATGGTGTCTCCAATACCACTTCATTGGCACCGCTTGAAAAATTAAAACTATTTACCGGTATCAGCAATTCACCGGCTTTTGTAACTCCCTATTGGATAGGCCGTATGCCGAATTACAGTGCAGGCTACTGGAAGGGTGACATCGGTGATCTGATCGGATACAGCCGTACGTTGACAGCTTCTGAGAAATTGTTGGTTCAAACGTATTTGAACGATAAATATGCCCCTCCTGTAAACCTGGGATCGGATCAGATAGCCTGTTCTTTTCCTTTTACCCTGCATGCAAAAAAGGATTATTATGTAAATTACAAATGGCAGGATAATTCAACAGCGGATTCATTGGTAGTGAATGCTCCTGGAACCTACTACCTGACCACTACGAATGTTTTTGGACGCATCTCTTCAGATACGGTGGTGATTAAAAGGGACACGGTTCATTATAAAGTGAATTTGGCTGAAGATCAGGTAGTGCTTTGTCAGGGTCAATCAATTAAACTTACGGCAGGTCCTTCCTATTTCTCTTATCAATGGTCAACCGGTGAAACATCAAGTGATATTGTTGTACAGTCATCCGGAACTTACTTTGTATCTGTTAAAGATTGTAGCGGACAGGTATCCACAGATTCTGTAACGCTGATCGTTCATCCTTTACCTGTTTTTAGTTTGGGCAATGACCGAGTGATTTGTGACAGTAAAAATTATGTACTGGATCCTGGCTTTCCTGATTCACAGAAATTAACTTTTGATTGGTTCGATAACACACACGATTCGATTCATCTTGCTGATTATACAGGAACCTTTTATTTAAAAGTAACAAGTGATAAAGGATGCATTTTTTCAGATACGGTTGAATTGCAGGCCGATTCGCTGATACAGCTGGCAAGCCTGGGGCCTGATGTTGTATTTTGTGCCGGCAACCCTATTTATCTGACGAGTGGCCAATCGAAAGCTGTAGAGTATCTATGGTCTACCGGCAGCACAGCGGATTCAATTTCAGTGATTACATCAGGAAATTATTGGGTACAAGTAAAGAGTATAAATAATTGTGTTGCCAGTGATAGTATTACAGTAACTATTTCGGGTATTGCTCCAACGGCAAACTTTAACAGTAGTGGAAATTGTTTAGGTAAAAGCATACAATTTACGGATGTATCTGTTGCTCCTGCGGGAAAACAGATCGTTTCATGGTTATGGGAATTTGGTGATAATACCACTTCAGCCGATCAGCATCCTCTGCATGTTTATTCGGATTCATTGAATTATCCGGTGAAATTAACAGTCACAACCGATGACGGTTGTGTTGCCCAGGTTTTGAAAAATGTGAAGATGCATCCTAATCCGAAGTCCTCATTTACGGTTAGCAGCAATTGTGAACAGGCGTACATTTTATTTACCAATACAACCGATTTATTTGGAAACGCTTTAAGCCAATGGCGTTGGAACTTTGGAGATACAGCCAGTGGAACCAATAATACCTCATTATTAAAAAATCCGGTTCACAAGTATACAACAGCAGGTAATTATGGTGTTCAACTTGTTACAGAGAATGGGTATGGTTGCGCAGACACACTGTTAACTACAATTACAATTATTCCCTCTCCTGTTGCCGATTTTGAAAGTTCAGTTGCATGTAGAGGCAAGGAAGTTCAATTCACTGATAAAAGTATCTTCCCTTTGGGTGTAACTGTTCAAAACAGTTATTGGAATTTTGGTGATAACTTGGTTTCAACATTGCTGGATGTGAAACATACTTATTATGCAAATGTTGTTTATAATGTATTACATGTTGTAACAGCTTCCAATGGCTGTAAAGATAGTGTATTACGACCTGTAACCGTAAATGTGATGCCTTCTGTATATTTTTCACAAAGTAAGGTGTGTGAAGATACGGTCACTCAGTTCAATGATCTGTCTGTTGTATCTTCCGGCAGTATTACAAAATGGCTGTGGAAATTTAATAATACAGACAGTGCAATCGTAAAATCACCGGGTTATGTATTTACTAATGCCGGAAATGCAAAGGTGGTATTATACGTTACAACAGATAAGGGTTGTTCGGATTCACTGGTTAAAACCATTTTGGTTAATCCAAAACCTTTGGCTGCATTTACCTATACGCCTACCTACGGAAACCCCAAATTGACAGTAACCTTTACAAATACAAGTACAGGAGCACAAAGTTATTTATGGGATTTTGATGATGGAACTACCGGTACATTAACAAGTCCTGTTCATGCATACTCCGATACAGGAACTTTCAGACCTGTATTAATGGCCAGAAACTCATTAGGATGCAGTGATACAGCCAGTGGAATCATCCATGTTTTAAAACGGAGAATGGACGTGGCCATTGGTGAGATTACCACATCGATACAGAATGGTTATCTGAATGTGAGTGCTGAATTCATCAATAAAGGAACAGCCGATGTGTTAACCATGGAAACGTATCTGCAAATAAAGGGACATTCGTTGATACGTGAAAACTGGGTGGGCCGCTTGTTAAAAGGAGCAACCATTACCAATACATTTAAAACGGCAGTACAGATCCATGAGCCCAACCCTTATATCTGTATTTCTTTGACAGCTCCTAACGGTTTTGTTGACGAAAATCCAATTGATAATGAAGGTTGTAAATCCCTGGAAGAATCCGCATTTAAAATTCTGGATATGTATCCTAATCCAACTGCCGGTAAGCTAACCTTTCCGATCCTTTCGGATGAGGCAGGAACCATGGAAATTATAGTGTCGGATGTTTCCGGAAGAGCTGTTCACACGGTATATAGAGCTTCAATTGTAAGAGGAATGCAATTCATTACGATTGAAACGACAGATTTAAATGCAGGATTATATACCTGTGAAATCCGCTTTAAAGAGTATAAAGAATTCAAAAAATTCATAAAAAACTAAAGTACTTATGCTAACATTGGTTTTTGCAACCTCCAATCAAAACAAGCTGAAAGAAATTCAAGCATTGATTCCGCCCACTATTAAACTGTTATGTCTGACGGATATTAATTGTACAGAGGA
>CAZMRM010000075.1:7861-12081 GCA_964568515.1 uncultured Chitinophaga sp.
GGATGTTCCGGAAACACAAGAAACGATTGAAGGAAATGCAGCACAAAAAGCATTTTATGTGTTCGAAAAATATCGTTACAATTGTTTTGCGGATGATACAGGCTTGGAAGTAGAGGCTTTGAATAATCGTCCCGGGGTTTTATCTGCCCGTTATGCAGGAAAAAACAAGGATGCAAATGCCAATATGGACAAGATTTTAAAAGAAATGGAATATGAATCAAATCGCGCAGCTTGCTTTAAAACGGTTATTTCATTGGTCATCGATGGTAAAGAAATGCAATTTGAAGGAGTCGTGGAAGGTAGGATCCTGAAAGAAAAAAAAGGAGAAAAAGGATTCGGATACGATCCTATATTTTTACCAAATGGGAGTGAGCGGTCTTTTGCAGAGATGGACATCACAGAAAAAAATAAAATAAGTCATCGTGCGATAGCTATAAATAAGTTGGTGAACTATCTCCATAAATCAAGATCCTGAAAAAAATCAAATTCTTGTAAAATGAAATTTTTTTTGTTTAGTTCCATTTCCTTCCTTCTCTTCGTATTCTCTGAATCGGTGGCACAGGGGTCGCTCGTTGAAAAAATAAAATGGCCTCCATTCGTGGAAATAAGAATACGGCATTGTGTTGAATCCTATTGCAGAGAAGAAGTAAACATCCTGTATATAAAAGATGAAACATTTAAAATTCATTCCATACGTTTAACTACCTATTCAAAAGAAAAGCAAATAGACACGGTATTTACACTCAGCAATGAGCAGGTGAACAAGTTAATGGATTTTGATAAATACTTTAGTACCGAAACATTTCCTACAGAAGTTATCATGGCAGGAAGTATTACCACCATGGGATTTATTGTGAACGACCAGGTAAGAACACTCCGGAATAAAAGTAGTTATAGTTTTATTGAAACACTGATTTCCCAATAAAGCATTTCCCAAAACCTTATTCCTCTTTTATAAAAGTTTACTTTTTAATGCATTTAAGCTATGTCCACGGTTAATGTAGTAAACACCGCCGATTGTTGTAACAAAAGCCAGTGCAGTGATCCAGGTCACCTTTTCATCGAGAATGAACATTCCTAACAGTATTGCAATAAAAGGGTTGATGTAGGCATATACAGAAACCAATCCGACCTGCAGATGTTCAATGGCATAGAGATAACACATATAAGGAATAATGGAACCGAAAAATACCAGGTAAACAAGCGCCCATATACTTTCAGGAGACACGGCTTCCAACTGACGGTAATCTTCCATAAAGAAAGAGAAGATGAAAAGTACAATCCCTCCGCTTGTAAATTGTATGGCCGAGTTAATGAAGGAATCTGTACGAAATGTATTCACTTTCATATATACTGTACCCATTGCCCAGCATAAGGATGCAGCAAAGCTGGCAATAATCCCCCAAAAATAATGTGCATTGGTAAGGTCGGCCAGGTTATCTTTAAAAATTAATACGATACCCAGACAACCCAGTAACAATCCAATAAGTATTTGTTTGTTTACATTGGTTTCTTTGCCAATCAAAAAATTGATAAGTGTAACATACAAGGGCATTGCCGAAACAATAAGTGCCGCCAGGCCACTTGGAATATATTTTTCTGCCCATCCGATCACACCATTCCCTAAAACAATCATCAATACACCTGGTATGACCTGTTTAAAGATATCCGGCCAGGTGAGCTGTAATCGTTTCTTTAAAAAAGGAACGGCGAGCCATAACAATATCCCGGCAGACAATTGCCTGATTGCTGCAAAAAGGAAAGGTGGAAAGGTTGCAACACCAATTTTAATCATCAGGTAGGTGGTGCCCCATAAAATACAAACAACAATGAGTGCGATCCAGGCTTTGGTTTCAGTTTTCATAGAATCAGTTTATTCAGTAAGTGTTAAAGACATTTTAATATCGGCACGTTTATAAACGCCTGGTTCAAGCGGTTGTTCTTCAAATCCCAGTTTTCTGTAAATGGCAATGGCATTTTCAAGCTGGCGTTGTGAATACAAGATCAATGTATGTGCCTTCAATCGTTTGGCTTCCTGAATAGCTGCCTTGCAAAGTAGTTTTCCTGTACCATGTCCACGTAATGATTTATCTACTGCCATTTTGGTCAATTCATAAACACCCTTCTCTTTTAGTTTTAATGCAACTGTTCCGATAATTGTTCCATTATATTCAGCAAATAATATTTCTCCTCCGGCTTGAAGGATAGCTTCTTCCGGATGTTCCAATACATATTTGTCGATAGGTTCAACAACAAAAAATTCTTCCAGCCAGGCTTTATTGAGGCGATCAAAATGAATAGCATATTGGGGCCGGTAAGAAAGAATCCGCACATTTTCCAGTGTATGTTCCGTTTTCATGGGATATGAATTTGATACGGCAAAGTTCTGCAGAAAAAAAATAGGAGTACAGATACAATTTTTGTAATTTTGATAGGTACAGTTAAGAATTATGGAAACGACGTCAGCCAAAAAAAGTGAATTGATCTATATCCGGATTGCCAATAATATTGAGCATAAGATAAATAATGAGGTAATTAAATTGGGGGATAAATTGCCATCCATACGTGAAATGTGCAGAGAGCATGGTGTGAGCAAGAGCAGCGCACTTCAGGCGTATTATATCTTAGAGGGAAAGGGGTTAATTGAGTCGCGCCCCCAATCCGGTTATTACGTTTGTTATTCTCACAAGCGTTTTTTGCGTACTCCGGAAACTACAAATCCTGTTAACTCCACAGAGATACAAGATACGGAAGTCATCATTAATAAAGTATATGCGGAGATCGGCACCAAAAACAATATGAATTTTTCATTGGGTGTTCCTTCATCTGCCTTGTTACCGGTACCAAAACTTAACAAGGCTTTGATACACGCCTTGAGGAGCCTGGATGGAGCGACTGCTTACGAAATGATACAGGGTAATGAAAAATTGCGCAGACAAATAGCACGTGGTTCTTTTACCTGGGGAGGGAAATTGGATGAACACGATATTGTGACAACAGCAGGTTGTATGAATGCTTTATCTTTTTCTTTGCTTTCTTTAACGCAAAAAGGGGATACAATAGCAGTGGAGAGCCCTGTTTATTTTGGGATCCTGCAATTGGCAAAAAGTCTGGGATTAAAAGTGATGGAACTTCCTACGAACTCAACTACAGGCGTAGAGCCAGAGGCACTAAAAAAAGCACTGCATTCAAAAAAAATTAAACTGTGTATACTGATCAGTAATTTCAGCAATCCGTTAGGAAGCTGTATGCCGGATGAACACAAGCAGGAAGTAGTAAGGCTAATTGAAAAGTATAATGTTCCACTGATCGAAGACGATATGTATGGGGATGTGTACTTTGGCCATCGTCGTCCGAAATGCTGCAAAACATATGATGAAAGCGGGATGATATTGTGGTGCGGTTCTGTTTCAAAAACATTGGCACCTGGTTATCGTGTAGGCTGGGTGGCACCCGGGAAATTCAAAGATAAAATTATCAAGACCAAACGGTACCACTCGGTTTCGGCTTCGGCGATTACCCAGGAAGCTATTGCTGACTTTCTGGAAAACGGAAGATATGAGAACCATTTACGTAAACTCAGGCATACTTTGCATTGCAACTCCCTCCAATACATGAGAGCCATCAGCGAGTATTTTCCGGTAGATACAAAGGTAAGTCATCCTCAAGGCGGCTTCATTCAATGGGTCGAGCTGAATAAAAAGATCAACACCATAAAACTGTATGAAATGGCACTTCAGCAAAAAATCAGTTTTGCTCCCGGGTGTATGTTTACACTTCAAAAACAATATAATAACTGTTTGAGGTTAAATTATGGATTGGAATGGAATGAAAAAGTGGAAAATGCATTGAAAATGCTTGGCCGTTTAGCAAAGAACGTATTATAAACTATCGAAGGTTAATAAACATGTTGAATACTTCATACCGGCTACAAAAAAAGCAATGACCATCCTTTTAATTTTGTAAAGAAAGGATTTAATTACTCAGGTAAGATTAAAACCGTATCATCATAAAAGAACAAGAAAGCGATATGAAAATTAAGATAGGAATTATTTTCGGTGGGTTCTCTAAGGAACGTGAAATATCTTTTGCCGGAGGGAGAACAGTGTATGATAATTTGAACAAATCCCTGTTTGAAGCTGTTCCTGTTTTTGTGGATAGCTTTGGAAATTTTATTTTATTGAACTGGGAATTTATCTATAAAGGAAGTATTCGTGATT
>CAZMRM010000076.1:0-308 GCA_964568515.1 uncultured Chitinophaga sp.
TGTGGATCTAGAAGAGCGCATGGCTGTGGCGCATGATATTTCGTCTTTGACCCTTTAGCGCTTAGGCGTTTTTTCATCCATAGCAATGTAATTTAATTTAACCGGGAATTGACGGCCTTCGGAAGTTAAGACAGGAGCATTCTGTAATAAAGAGGAGAGTTTACTACCATCCAGTGTTGCCGACATGATGAGCAATCGAAGGTCAGGACGAAGTACCTGCTGCATCTGGTAACACAAGGCCAATGCAAGGTCAGCATGTAAGCTGCGTTCATGAAACTCATCAAAAATAACAAGTCCCACATTGTCTA
>CAZMRM010000076.1:318-8856 GCA_964568515.1 uncultured Chitinophaga sp.
GTATCATTTTGCAACATACGGGTTAATATCCCCTCCGTTACAATCTCCATTTTTGTTTGTGTACTGACCCTGTTTTCGAAACGTATCCGGTAACCAATTGTTTTACCAACAGGCTCATCGAGCAAAGCTGCCATGCGTGCAGCAACAGCCCGTGCAGCGAGCCTTCGGGGCTCAAGCATGATAATTTTTTTGCCATTCAACCACTCCTCCTGTATCAGTTGTAAAGGCAAAATTGTTGATTTCCCTGCACCGGGAGGCGCCTGCAAAATTAACAGGGCCTGTTTTTCCAGAACTTTTTTTACGTCAGGAATTAACTGCTGAATTGGAAAATCAGAGATCATACGTTATCATGGCTTACTTAACTCTTTTTAACTACTTTGAAATAAAGTAATATCAATAAAACTAAAAATGCCAGTTCATGAACCGGCATTTTATAAAATTAATAATTCTTATTTAACTAGAGTGTTTCCTTTAACCATTTAAAGAATTCACGTTGCCATACAAATGCATCCTGATCTTTTAATATCCAGTGGTTTTCTGTAGGAAAATACAAGAGTTTGCTTTTTATACCTTGTAACTGTGCTGCCTGAAAGGCACCCAATCCCTGCTCGATACCGACACGGTAATCTTTTCCACCCTGAATGATCATTATTGGAGTATCCCATTTTTTTACAGCGTTAACCGGATTAAATTCTTCATAGGATTTTTGTGTTCCGGCATCACTTTTATCCCAATAGGGCCCGCCCATATCCTGATTCACAAACCAGATTTCTTCTGTTGTTCCATACATGGCTCTCCAATCGAAAATACCATCGTGCGAAATGAAAGATTTAAAACGTTTTTCATGATGACCTGCCATATAAAAAACAGAGTATCCTCCAAAGCTGGCACCCACGCAGCCTAAACGGGTTTTGTCCACAAACGGTTCTTTTACCATTTCGTCAATGGCTGTAAAATAATCACGCATTACTTGTCCGCCATAATCCTTACTGATTTCTGCATTCCATTTTACACCATGTCCTGGCATCCCTCTTCGGTTGGGTGCCACTACAATGTACCCGTTGGCCGCCATCAGCTGAAAGTTCCAGCGAAAAGAATAGAATTGAGTCAGGGCTGATTGTGGTCCTCCTTGACAATACAATAAAGTTGGATATTTTTTACTGGCATCAAAATCGGGAGGATAGATGACCCAAACGAGCATCTTTTTTCCATCCGTTGTATTCATGTAGCGTTTCTCTGTTTTACTCGGCTTAATGGTGCTGTATGCCGCATCGTTCACATGCGTCAGTTGTGTCATGGCGCCTGTTGTTAAATCAGTAGTATACAGTTCATTGGCATGATTCATATCTGTGCGCCCCACGATCAGGGTATTACCGCTTTGACCAACAATAGTGTGTACATCAAAATCGCCTTTTGTAATTTGCCTGATCACAGGCATTTTTTTCGTAAGTCCCGGATTATCCACTTCAAAAAGCTGAATCGTGCCATCAACCGGTGCAATAAAATAAATACGTTTACCATCAGCACTCCAGATAAATTCATCCACTGTACCATCCCATGCGGCTGTTAAATTGGTTTTAACAGTCCCGTTCATAACGATGATATCATTTTTATCTGCTTCATTGCCATCTGTTTTCATACTTAAAAAAGCCAATATCCCGGTTGATGAGTAAGCCGGACGTGTATCATAACCCATCATTCCTTCCGTGAGGTTGCTGGTTTGTTTTGTTTCAATATTATAAGCATAGATATCGGTGTTGGTACTGATGGCGTAGTCTTTTCCAGATTGCGTTTTGGTGACATACAGTACCAGTTTTCCATCGGGACTTAAAATATAGTCTTCGTCGCCACCAAATGGTTTCTGTGGACAATCGTGAGGCTCTCCGGCCATCAAATCAACACTATCCACAATTTTATTGTCTTTGAGGGTGTTCAGAAAAACGTGCCCAAACAATCCGTCTTCCCAGGTATCCCAGTGACGATAATTCAAATTGTCATAGATCATTACCTCCGATTTAGGTTGATCAGGATAGAAATCGGTACCCATTATTTTTTTAACTTTTATTTCTTTGCTGGTAATGCTGTATTTACCATCGGCGGAAACATGACTGTCTTTTAGCAATCCGTCCGGGTTCTGGATTTCTGTAGCATTACCTCCTTTAAGAGGAATACTGTATTTTTTTACAGATGATTTTCCTTCGGATGGGGAGTAGCTGCGTACACTGTAAATGACCGACTTGCCATCTTTTGTGATTCCGTTTGCACCAACTCTACCCAATTGTAAAAGCGTTTCTGTGGTCATGTTTTGCGCATTCATGGAGCAAGCCAATGCGACAATAGATAATAGCGTAGCTGTTTTTTTCATTCGTATTAAATGATATAATTAAAATAAAGGCCCCCTTATACTTAGAGCGGAATTAAATTCAACCAAAACAAAATCGGTCTTTTCTTTTAAAAGAGGGGATGTAGAATTTCAAAGCTGCAAAATTTTTTGTGGATTTCAAAATCTATTCGCCAGATATCGTGCTTGCAGGGGATGAGTGGTAATTAGAAGGGTTGGATGGTAAATAATTAGGAGTGTGACCGCTCCCGCTTTCCACTCTCGCTCTGATTTTTCCAGCCGTTGCTAAAAAGCGATGGCTGGTGAAAGTGGAGCCGACGGATGAAAAATCGCTTCCTTTGATAAATGATATTGCATTATGATACAACCTAAGCGGTTTATTTTCAATAAAATGGAAGATTACAGGATTGTTTCAGTAAGGTTTTTAGCTAAGCGAAGCCGGAAATTTAAAAACACTGAACCTTCGAGTTTCAATAATATTCATATTCAAAATATTGGTTTATGGGATATTCTGAATGAATAACGCTTTTCGATTGTTGTTGAATAAGCAATCCCTTTTCGTTATAAAAAAAGGAAATTTCTTCAACAAGTTCTTTGTTTTCAAATCGGCATCTTTTTAACAAAAGCCCTTTGGGGTCGTATTCGTTTGTATAAAAATAATTCCAGCAAAATTTTCCCTCAGGATTTTGTTCCTTGCAACCATAATATTTTATGTAGTGAAACGGTCGCTCAAATTCACAAGTGTCAGTTCTATAAATACTGCCGTTCCTATACCAGAAACTAATTCGTTTTTTTTTGTCATTTTCGAATTTGTCAATTTTGTCTATAGAATTGTCGCTATTATATTTAATAATGCTTTTAAGCTCGAATTCATTATACTCCAAACTGTATCTTGAAAATTCGGAATGATTTTTATTTTTCTTTGTCTTAACTTCAATTCCCAACTTTTTTAGCTCTTTTATTTTTTTTTTATCAGGTTTTCCATAAATAGTCGAGTCAACAATATTTATAAGCTTACTATTATTGTCATAAAAATAATAAGTCGAAACCTGTGGTCCATTAACAAATGGTTCTAGTTGAAGAGTCACAAGCCTTCCCATGTTGTCGTAAATGTTTGTAGTAGAAAGAATTTTTTTACTTTCCTCGCCTACTTCGTACTGTTTTCTATACTTTACATTATTTACTTTGTAGATTGAATCGTTTTGATAACTAACTTCCTCCTGTGAGTATAGAAAAGTCGAAATGATAAATAGTCCAAGTAATAGTATTCGTTTCATATAATTCTTAATTAACTAAATTGTCTTCATTCGGTTACCTGTAACTAGTGTATAGACGCTACTCATTTGATTACAAACATTTACAAACGCTTAATAAGCGATTTTTTGCATATGATAAATGTAAAAAAAAGATGAATTGTGTTCGACTTTCCTGTGTAGATAAAAGATAACGCCCCGTCTTCTAAGAAAGTTATATTATTGCTAGTATAAGAAGAAAAATAGAGTGAGTGTGAGAGCGGGTATCGCAGCCTTCGCTACCGCAGCTTCAGGGGAAAATTCAGTGTGAGTGTGAAGAGCGAGAGTGATGCACACTCACACTGAATTTTTGTGGAGAATACCGGATTCGAACCGGTCGCCTCTTCACTGCCAGCGAAGCGCTCTAGCCAAATGAGCTAATTCCCCAATGATTGTGCAAAATTATCAATTATAATCACATAACAAACAATTGGTACAAATTTCATCATTTTTTGGATAAATATCATTGCTGCAGCTGCTTGTAAATTTCTATGTTTAGGGTCTCTAAAACCATTCATCATGAAAAAACAACTACTTTTTTGTATTGTCTTCTGCATTTTACTAACAGCCGGTAGTATAAAGGCACAAACGCAAGTAACCTTTTATACCGGCATGGGAAAATTTGTGGTAGAACTATTTGAGGACAAGCGTCCCATTACTACCAAAAATTTTATCGGGCTGGTCAATAAAAAATTTTACGACCGGCTTCTTTTTCACAGGGTGATTAAGGATTTCGTCATCCAGGGAGGAGATCCAAAAGGAGATGGAACGGGAGGAACAGGATTTCCGATCAAAGATGAATTAACACCATTAGTGAGCAATGTTACCGGAACAATTGCAATGGCGAACAGTGGCCCCAATTCAGCAGAAAGCCAGTTTTACTTTAACCTGAAAAACAATACTGGTCTGGATAAGGCATATGTGGCTTTTGGAAAAGTGATCTCCGGTCTTTCCATTGTTCAGGCAATCGGACTGGTAAAAACCAACAGCAATGATAAACCACTTACAAATGTGGTGATGGACAGTGTGAGAGTCACTACCCCTGTTTCAACAACGATTGAAGAATCAGAAGGGCTAATTCAGGAGCTCACTGTTTTTCCCAACCCTGTTACCAAAGAAAGCACTGTTTTTTTGAATGCAGCAAGCGACAAAACTATCCACATTATATTATACAATCAGCAGGGACAGCTTCTAAGTACTATTCAAAAGAAACTGGTAAGTGGTGCAAATTCCATTTTTTTAAAAGAGATCCGGGAGCAGGATTTTTCACCAGGTATTTATTATCTGATGCTTACCGATGGAAAATTCATTGCCCGGCAAAAATTTGTTTATACAGAATAAGCGTTTTTATTGCAGTTATCCGGCAAACATTAAATTTAATCCAATAAGACACAGTTATTTCACAAAATAGTTGAGTAACTTTATGGTTGATAAAATAACATGCTCGGATTTCGATTTTCCAATTATAACCAATCTCATCAAACACCTTTTGAAAAACTCTTCGAGGTTTTCAAACAGTTGCTTACCTATACCAATGGCGACTTTAATGAAGCCATCAGCTGGCTGACAGAACTGGATAAGGAATATAAACTAACCGGGCCCGATTACGGTATCGGCGATTTTATACAGGAGTTAAAAGACAAGGGTTATATACGCGATGAACAGCCGGGATCCGGAAACATTGTTATTACCGCAAAAACAGAACAAGCCATTCGCCAACAGGCACTGGAGAAAATTTTCGGAAAACTTAAAAAAGGAAAATCAGGCAATCATACTACCAGATATACCGGTAGCGGCGATGAGATGAGCGGTGATGCACGTCCTTTTCAATTTGGTGATTCCCTGGAACAGATATCCATGCTGGAATCCATGAAAAATGCACAGATCAACAATGGTATCAGCGATTTTTTGATTACTGAAAATGACCTGGAAGTAAAGGAGAATGAACACAAGACACAAACATCCACTGTATTGATGATTGATATTTCTCATTCCATGATTTTATATGGAGAAGATCGCATCACACCGGCAAAGAATGTAGCCATGGCACTGGCAGAACTGATCAAACGGAAATACTCAAAAGATACACTGGATATCCTTGTGTTTGGTGATGATGCCTGGCAGATCGAAATCAAAGATTTACCTTATTTACAAGTAGGACCCTATCATACCAATACCGTTGCCGGATTGGAACTGGCAATGGATTTACTACGCAGAAGAAAAAACGCGAACAAACAGATCTTCATGATCACCGATGGGAAACCTACGTGCTTAAAGGAACATGGACAGTATTACAAAAATAGTTTTGGACTGGATAAAAAAATCGTGAATAAATGTTTGACACTTGCACAAAGTTGCAGACGGTTAAAAATTCCCATTACTACTTTTATGGTTGCATCTGATCCTTATCTGCAGCAGTTTGTGCACAACTTTACAGAAGCGAATAACGGCAAAGCATTCTATACGTCTTTACAAGGACTGGGAGACTACATTTTCGAGGATTTTGAACGGAACAAAAAAAGAAATTTTAAATAAAAAATTGTATGCAAGCAACAACACTGGGAGCCTTAAAAAAATCGGGATATAAAAGCAGGACCATTAAAGATGAATTGCGGGAAAACCTCATTGATACAATCAAAAAAAAGCAAGACGTTTTTAAAGGGATTGTTGGATATGAGGATACAGTGATACCTGAACTGGAACGTGCTATACTATCACGTCACAATATTAATTTACTCGGTTTAAGAGGACAGGCGAAAACACGTATTGCACGGCAAATCACACACCTGCTGGATGAATACATGCCGGTTGTAAAAGGCAGTGAATTAAATGATGACCCGCTCCATCCCATTAGTAATTATGCAAAACAACTTATTGCTGAACAGGGTGATGAAACATCTGTTAGCTGGTTACACCGGTCGGAGCGCTATGTAGAAAAACTGGCAACTCCCGATGTTTCCATAGCCGACTTAATAGGGGATGTGGATCCCATCAAAGCAGCCAACCTGAAATTGAATTATGCAGACGAACGTGTCATTCATTATGGGATCATCCCACGCAGCAACCGCTGTATTTTTGTGATCAACGAATTACCCGATTTACAGGCTCGTATACAGGTAGCACTTTTTAATATTTTACAGGAAGGTGATATTCAGATACGTGGATTCAAATTGAGGATCCCTCTGGATATACAATTTATTTTTACTGCCAATCCCGAAGATTATACCAATCGCGGTAATATCATCACACCGCTGAAAGATCGGATTGGAAGCCAGATCCTTACACATTACCCTAAAAGTATTGCATTATCAAAACAAATAACCGCACAGGAAGCACGTCTTAATCCCGATCAAAAACAACAAGTGGGAGTAGGGAATCTGGTGGCCACCATTATAGAACGCATTGCATTTGAAGCAAGACAAAGCGAATACGTGGATTCAAAAAGTGGTGTCTCTGCACGACTCACCATTTCTGCTTATGAGAACCTGGTAAGCACTGCCGAGCGCCGGATGCTTCTGAATGCTGAAGAAAAAACCATTGCACGCATTACGGATTTAATCGGTGTCATCCCTGCAGTAAACGGTAAGATAGAACTTGTTTATGAAGGAGAACAGGAAGGAGCCGGCATTGTGGCTCAGAACTTATTAGGCAAAGCCATCCGCAATGAGTTTCTGGATCATTTTCCCGACCCGGCAAAACTGAAAAAGAAAAAGGAGCCTAGTCCGTATCAAATCATCATTGACTGGTTTGGAGAAGGGAACATCGTTGATATCTTATTGTTGGAAGATCAGAAAACCTATAAAAAAGGATTGGAGGCCATCCCGGGTTTGAGCGATTTGGTTGAAAAATATGTGCCTAAGCTTTCCAAAGAGGATAAACTGACCATGATGGAATTTGTACTTTTTGCACTGGCAGAGCATTCACTCATTGGTAAGAGCGGCCTGGAACAAGGTGTTCAGTTCAAGGATATTTTAGGATCCATGTTTTCGGAAAAAGATTTTTTCAAAGATCAGCAGAATTAAATCCATTAAAAATGAAGTTATCAAACTTTGTCATAATTTTAAAACCCAGGCGTAAGGATCAGGTGCTTGATAAAATAGTTTTAGAACAAAGTAATCATGTTTTTGCATATGAATCAATACGTTAGTAAATCAAAAAAATTCCTCCCTTATATTTTAATAAGTGTTTTAGTAGCACTGCCTATTTTCGGAAATCTGAATACGCTGCCTGTTCGTGTTTGGGATGAGACGCGTAATGCCTTAAATGCATATGAAATGTATAAGAACGGAAACTGGATTGTCACTTATTTTGAAGGGAAACCTGATATATGGAATACAAAACCTCCTCTTTTGATCTGGTTACAAGTGTTTTTTATCCGGTTAATCGGATTAGGGGAACTGGCTATACGAATGCCATCCGCAATAGCAGCCTTTTTAACCTGCATCGTACTTTTGACCTTTTCTGTAAAGTATTTAAAAAATTACATAGTTGGATTCGCCACTGTTATGGTATTGGTTTGCTGTTACGGATATATAGATGTGCATGTAACCAGAACCGGTGATTATGATTCTCTTTTGATTTTGTTTACTACACTTAGTTCTCTGCTTTTCTTCGTTTACTTGGAAAAAAAACAGAATAAGTATTTATATTTTTTCTTCCTGGCAATTTCGTTAGGCGTACTTACTAAAAGTGTTTCAGCTCTTTTGTTTACCCCTGCTTTCCTGTTATATGCTTTGTGGCAGAAACAACTTCTGAACATCTTAAGGAACAAGCATTTTTATGGTGCATTCTCCATATTTTTAGTTCTTGTTTTAGGATATTATTTATTAAGAGAACACTATAACCATGGTTACATAGCAGCAGTGCAAAAAAATGAATTGGGGGGACGTTACTTGGAAACAATAG
>CAZMRM010000076.1:8866-11980 GCA_964568515.1 uncultured Chitinophaga sp.
TGATTTTCAGATACCAAACTGGTATCTGCTTATTCCTTGTGGTTTTATAGTAGGCGTATCATCCAAGGATGAAAAGCTTCGTAAGCTGACCATATTTTCGACGTTGCTTTTAGTCGTATTTTTTTTAGTGATATCAATGGCTCAAACAAAATTACAATGGTATAATGCACCAATGTATCCGTTTATTGCATTGATAATTGCCCCATTGATTGAAGCAGTTTTCAATGCCTTGAAGGATATAAGCTATTTCAAAAATAAATTTACGTACAATGTTTTTCCATACATATTCTTATTCATTATTCTGATCGGACCATATCAGAAAATTATCAATAAAACGTATGAATCAAAAGAATATCCGTGGGATGTGGAATATTATCAACCCAGTCATTTTCTGCAACGTGCTACCCGGAACCCACATAGTATGGATAATTATAGTTTTTTATACAAAGATTCAAGACCACATCAGCTTATTTTTTATGAGAAAATGTTGCAGGAGAAATCCGTGAATTTTGTACTTAAAGATTACAACAAGGTTGCAGCAGGGGATTGCGTGATCATCAGTGATCAGTACATAAAAGATGTCATAACAAATCTGTATGATGTTAAAATAATTGATACGTATTATACTATTACGAGGTATGAGCTAATCGGAAAGAAAAGTTCCTGAAAAAAGGTATAACAGAGAGTGAGTATACCATTTAATAAATACAATGATCCCCATTGGCTTGGAAGAACATTATAATTTCAATAATCTCCAGTTACACGGAATTACCAGTATACCATATTAACGTATTGAAATAAAGGGAAATATTTTTCTGATTTTTAGGAATTTCCGTCTTTATATGTAATTAAGCCAACCTATTAAAACCTACCATTTTACCGTAAAAATCACTACATTTGCATCCTTTAACAAAATACGTTTTACATCCCAATGAGTAAGAAATACAAAGAATATAAAGGTCTTAACCTTTCTCAATTAGCAAAAGAGATACAGGAAGACTGGAATAAAAATAAAACCTTCGAAAAATCCATCACATCCCGTGAAGGGAAACCACCGTTCGTATTTTATGAAGGACCACCCAGTGCCAATGGTTTACCCGGTATCCATCACGTAATGGCTCGTTCCATTAAAGATATTTTTTGTCGCTTTAAAACACAAAAAGGTTACCAGGTAAAACGCAAGGCGGGTTGGGATACCCATGGATTGCCAATAGAATTAAGTGTTGAAAAGGAATTAGGAATCACCAAAGAAGATATTGGTAAGAAAATCACTGTTGAAGAATACAATCTCGCTTGCCGAAAAGACGTCATGAAATACACCGATGTATGGGCGGATGTAACAGAAAAAATGGGCTATTGGGTGGATATGGAACATCCCTATATCACCTATGACAATCGCTACATCGAGTCTGTTTGGTGGTTATTAAACAATTTGTATACGAAAGGTTCGATTTACAAAGGATACACCATTCAGCCCTATTCACCTGCTGCCGGAACAGGTTTGTCCACACATGAATTGAATCAGCCGGGTTGTTACCGGGATGTAAAAGACAGAACGGCGGTGGTCATGTTTAAAGTGAAAGACGCGGCGTCTAAATTTAAAGTAAATGACGATGTTTATTTTTTGGCATGGACAACCACTCCCTGGACATTGCCTTCCAATACGGCTTTAGCAGTAGGAAAAAATATAGATTATGCATTGATTGAAACACAGAATCAATTTACAGGAAAACCTGTCTTTGTAATTCTTGCCAAACAATTATTATCGCGCTATTTCCGTGGCGCGGGTATTAAAACAGGAATCGAAGACAACAACTTGGAAATGCACAGTCATGGATTGGATGATGCCGGAAACCTGCTTCCTTTCAATACAAAGGAGCCTTATCATAACTGGAAATTACATGCCGAATTCAAGGGTGCCGAATTAGAGGGTACCCGTTATGAACAATTGCTCACCTTTGCAACACCGGAAAATGGAGATGCTTTTCGTGTAGTGATTGGCGATTTTGTGACAACAGAAGATGGAACCGGTATTGTACACATTGCTCCCAGCTTTGGTGCAGATGATTTTAAGGTAGGTAAACAAAATGGAATCGGATCTCTGACATTGGTGGATAAACGGGGTAAATTCTTACCGGGCGTTCAGGATGGCGTTTTCTTATACGGAGAAGAATATGTGAAAGAAGCCTATTTAACTGAGCCTGAAAAAGAAGAGGAATTCAAAAAACAGAAACAAATTTTAGAGGCCAACGGAAAGATCAAGGACCTGAAAGTATACTTAAGTGTTGATGAACGCATTGTATTGAAACTGCAGGAAGAAGGAAAATTATTTAAAAAAGAAACCTACGAACACAGTTATCCCCACTGCTGGAGAACAGATAAACCCGTTTTGTATTATCCCCTGGATTCCTGGTTCATAAAAACAACAGCCTATAAAGAACGACTGATCGAGTTAAACAATACCATTAACTGGAAGCCGGAATCTACCGGTAGCGGACGTTTTGGTAACTGGTTGGAGAATCTGAACGACTGGAATCTTTCCCGTTCCCGCTTTTGGGGCATTCCTATTCCGATCTGGACGAGCGAAGACAAATCAGAACAGATTTGCATCGGCTCAGTGGAACAGTTACAAAAGGAGATCGAAAACGCAGTATCCAAAAAAGTGATGTCCGGCAATCCCCTTGCCCAGTTCAAACCAGGTGATAACAGCACAAAAAATTATGAGACATTCGATTTGCATAAACCCTATGCAGATACTATTGTATTGGAAAAAAACGGGAAAAAACTTTTCCGTGAACCTGATCTGATTGACGTGTGGTTTGATTCAGGCGCCATGCCCTATGCACAGCTGCATTATCCGTTTGAAAACAAAGAATTGATCGATCAGAAGAAATATTATCCCGCTGATTTTATAGCCGAGGGAGTGGATCAGACCCGTGGATGGTTCTTTACTTTACATGCCATTGCCACCATGTGTTTTGATTCGGTAGCATTTAAAAATGTAGTGAGCAATGGATTGGTACTGGATAAGAATGGTCAGAAAATGAGCAAGCGCCTTGGAAATGCTATTGATCCTTTTAAAACAATAGAACAGTACGGACCGGATGCAACGCG
>CAZMRM010000077.1:0-8642 GCA_964568515.1 uncultured Chitinophaga sp.
TTCATGGAGAAGAAGGTTTTTCCACCAACGAGCGTAATTCTATCCGGCCAACTCTTGATGTAAATGGTATCTGGGGTGGATATACAGGTGAAGGAGCAAAAACGGTGATCGCATCAAAAGCTTATGCAAAAATATCGATGCGGCTTGTTCCACATCAAAACAGCCAAAAAATAACTGAGTTATTTTCAAAGTATTTTCAAAGTATCGCTCCTAAATCAGTAAAGGTAAAAGTAACGCCTCACCACGGCGGAGAACCGGTAGTAACACCAAGCACCTCTGTTGCTTACAAAGCAGCAAGTATGGCTATGGAGACTACTTTCGGCAAAAAACCGGTCCCTGTCCGCAGTGGCGGCAGTATTCCCATTGTTGCAATGTTTAAATCGGAACTTGGGTTAGATTCTGTGCTGATGGGATTTGGATTGGATTCAGATGCCATCCATTCACCCAATGAGCACTTTGGTGTATTTAATTATCTAAAGGGAATTGAAACCATTCCTTACTTCCTGAAAAATTTTGCCGAACTAAGCCAAACTGCCGGAGTAAAATTGGCGACAGAAAAACAAAATCCATGAACACTACAGCTGTAAAAAAGCCGTTTTTCTTTTTTTTAATTGCCTGCTGCTTGATTTTAACCTCTTGTGGAGATTTTGAAGAAGTGCGGTTTAGCGGCGTTGAAAATGTACAGGTAACAAAATTATCACAACAAGGTGCAGAAGCATTAATAACTGCCCGTATAAAAAATCCAAACAACACTTCTTTCACAGTTTATAAATCCGATCTGGATGTAACACTAAATGGATTAAATGCCGGCGTTGCTCACCTGACAGATAACGTAAAAATTAAAAGTAATTCGGAAGAATCTTATACCTTTAAAATACAATCTGATTTTTCAACCCTCAGTTTAACAGATCTGCCACAGTTGATCAGTATTGCAACCAGTAAGAATGTAAAAGTGAACTTAAAGGGTAATCTATTAGTCGGTAAATTTTTTTATAAAAGAAGCATACCGGTAGAAGTAAATGAAACAGTGCCGCTGAGTAAATAATCTTTTCCATTTGGTTGTGTAACCAGCAACATAAAAAAACCGCCGTAACGGCGGTTTTTTTATGTGTTTTCCGATTCCTTATTTTATCTCCAGCGTTTCCAACACTTCATAACCTAAATACCTGTTCAGAATTTCATGATAAAATTTAGTTGAGGTGAAACCAAAACCGTTTTCAAAAAACTCATTTAAAGACGAATAATGGGTAGCGTTAATGGGTTGAACAATGCCTAAATATTCGTACGGACGATTAAATGCTTTTTGAATTTTTAAATAGGTCTTTTTATTCTTTTTTATGTATGCCCAATATGCAACGATGTCGATATAGCCGTATGATTTTCCATCTCTTGCAATCGCATCCAGTACTGCTGTCTGTGTTTCAGTTCCTTTTATTTCCATCGCAGGCAAATAAGCTGTTTTAACAGCATTCAGATACTTCATATGGCTCGATTCATTCACAGCCAGAGCATTTAAAGGTCCCAGTACCTTGCCTACTTCTTCCGGAGTGGGCGTTTTGATGGATGGGACATTTCCATTGGTGATCAGTACAGCAATATTTCTTAGATAAGGTGGTGAAAAAATCACTTCTTTTTCACGTTCATCCGTAATGGTGACAGATCCTAATCCAATTGTATTCGGTTTTGCTTTTTTAATCGAATTATAAAATTCACTGAATTCTTTATACTCTTTATATTTTACAGTGGTATTTATATTTTTCTCCAATTTCAACCACTCCACATACTTTTTGATAATGTCCACCTCTATACCTTTCAACACGCCATTTTCCATAAATGAATAAGGAAAATTTTCATAGTAATAAACATTTAACGTATCCATTTGAGCAGGCTGAGCATATAAGCTCCCTACAATTGCCATCAGGCAAACTAAGAAGGTAAATTTTCTATTCATGCTAATTTTTTTTTAGTTGACACAAAGTAAAGCAATACTTTGAAACTTTCTATATCCTGTTCATTATTTTTAATACGATTGCTAATTGCTTATTACCAATATTTTATGATATATTTGTGAACAACACAAGAAGTAAGAAGTATCTGTCTGTTAATTCATGGATGGGATAGATTGTAAAAAAACCGGATAGTGGACCGCACTCTATTTTCATACTAATACTAAGCGGTATGATGGTTGCGTTAACATTAAAAACAGAAACGATATGAGAACTCTTCTTTTCATTTTTTCATTTTTACCTTTTTTAGCCATTGCTCAAAACAGTCAGACACCGACAAACAATGGAACAACGGATTGTCCCACATTCGGTAAAAAAAACACAAACAGCAAGGCGGGATTATTTCAATATATGAGAACTCATATGCCAAAAAAGGCAGTAGAAAAAGAACAACAACAAGCAGCTTATACATCCAGTGCTTTGCCCAATCTTGAGCAAGCCGCGCAAGAAAGAAAAGCATTGGCTAGACGAGAAAATACAACTCCGGCACGAAAACAAAAGCCTGTTCAAACCCCATCAAACCCCTCACAGAAAGAACCGGAAATAGTCAACAGTTCACCTCAACCGGAAATTACCGAAACTGCCTCCGGAGAAAAAGAAATGAAGCAGGAATCTTCGGTTACTTCTCAAGATGAGGATATAAAGGCTGAGGATCTTGACCAAAATCAGGAAAGTGAAGACAAAGCTGGCGAAGCGAAAGAGAAGAGGGATAAAAAACTCAAAAAAGCAGCGTTTAAAAATAAAATCAACCATTTGTTTAAGCACGATAAAAAACCAACTTCCAGAAGAAACGTTCAGAAATGCCCTACCTTTTAAACAAAAAGAGAGCTCTAAAACGACAGGCATACCCTTCCTGCAAAATTTTTCTGCTTTAGTACAACTATTCCGATAGTCAGTAATTTTTTTATTGCATATCTTACAGGGGTATTTGCTTTTTCCCTATCTTTGTGTCAGTTCTTTAAAACCCGATAACGGGAATGTACAAAACCTTGTTTTGTACTCACTTATCAAGAAAGGTGGAGGGACTTGCCCTGTGAAGCCTTAGCAACCCCTCTGAGTTACTTAGAGAGAAGGTGCTAAATCCTGTACTTACACTAAAGTAAGAGCAGATAAGTCAGATTAATATTTTTTTGAAACTATAACTTCAAATAACGTATATCCTCTGACTCATCTCTCAGAGGATTTTTTTTGATCCAGTGTTTTCTTAAAGAACATTTTATTGAAAACAATCGTTCGATGAGCTACGAAATAAACAGAGGAGAAAACACTCTTCAAGATTTAAATACGAAAACACAGGAAAAAAGGATCACTACATCTATGGTAAATATCAGAGAGGAGCTGGAGAAACGTATACTGGTGATTGATGGTGCAATGGGAACCATGATTCAACAGTATAAACTGGAAGAAAAAGATTACAGAGGAAAGCGTTTTGCAGATTGGCACAAAGACTTAAAAGGCAATAATGATTTACTCTCCATTACCCAACCACACATTATTAGAACCATTCATAAAGAATACCTGAAGGCTGGTGCCGACATCATTGAAACCAATACGTTTAGTGCTACAACCATTGCAATGGCCGATTATGAGATGGAGTCATTGGCTTATGAACTTAACCTGGAGTCGGCAAAAGTTGCAAAAGAAGCGATTAAGGAATTTTATGAAGAGTTTCCTGAATTTGCACACATTCCAAAATTTGTTGCCGGAGCTATCGGGCCTACTAACCGTACACTTTCTATTTCGCCAAATGTGAATGATCCGGGCTTCAGAGCTGTTACTTTTGATGAGATGGTTGTTGCCTATACCGAGCAAGTACAAGGATTAATTGATGGTGGTGCCGATCTTTTACTGATTGAAACTATTTTTGATACATTGAATGCAAAAGCAGCCCTGTTTGCTATTCAAACTTATTGTGAAAAAATAAACAGGAGCATTCCAATCATGGTTTCCGGTACGATTACAGATGCCAGTGGCCGTACGCTTTCGGGACAAACAACAGAAGCATTCCTGAATTCCGTTTCACATGCAGACTTACTAAGCATAGGACTAAATTGTGCCTTGGGGGCAAAGGACATGCGTCCATACCTGGAAGAACTTTCCAATAAATCACCGTTTTATGTGAGTGCTTATCCCAATGCAGGATTACCCAACCAGTTTGGCGAATATGATGAAGACGCTCACACGATGGGGCATCAAATTGAAGATTTTTTAGTCGCTGGATTTATTAATATTGTTGGTGGTTGTTGTGGTACTACTCCTGATCATATCAGGCGTATTGCTGAACTTGCAAAAACAGTTAAACCAAGAAAAAGACCTTCGCCGGATGGCTTGATGCACCTAAGCGGGCTTGAACCATACACCTTAACTCCGGAAAGCAATTTCCTGAATATTGGAGAACGAACAAATGTTACCGGGTCGAAAAAATTTCTTCGATTAATCAAAGAGGAAAAGTATGAAGAAGCATTGAGCATTGCCCGTGAACAGGTAGAAGGAGGTGCACAGGTTATTGATGTCAATATGGATGAAGGAATGCTGGACAGCGAATCCGCTATGACCACCTTTCTGAACCTGATTGCTTCGGAACCGGATATCTGCCGTGTTCCCATCATGATTGACTCCAGTAAATGGAGCGTCATCGAGGCAGGATTAAAATGTGTACAGGGAAAAGCAATCGTAAATTCCATTTCCTTAAAAGAAGGAGAAGAGAAATTTGTTGAACAGGCACACAAAATAAAACAATATGGTGCTGCCGTAATAGTTATGGCATTTGATGAAGTAGGACAAGCCGATACGTTTGATCGTAGAAAAGAAATCTGTAAACGGGCTTATGATATATTGGTAGATAAAGTTAAGTTCCCTCCTCAGGACATTATTTTTGATCCCAATATTTTCCCGGTGGCCACCGGTATGGAAGAACACCGTTTGAATGCGGTTGACTTTTTTAATTCTACCAGATGGATAAAAGAAAATCTTCCACATGCAAAAGTAAGTGGTGGTGTCAGCAATGTTTCCTTTTCATTCCGCGGTAATGATATCGTTCGTGAAGCAATTCATGGTGCATTTCTGTACCATGCTGTAAAAGAAGGAATGGATATGGGGATTGTCAACCCGGCACAATTGCAAGTGTATGATGATATTGATAAAAAATTACTGGAATTTGTAGAGGATGTACTGCTTAACAGAAGAGATGACGCTACAGAACGGCTGGTTGATTATGCCGAATCATTAAAAGGCATTAGCAAAGAAAAGACCGGCAAAGATGAGGAATGGAGAAAAGGAACTGTTGAAGAGCGTTTAAGTCATGCACTGGTAAAAGGAATTGTTGAATACATTGATGCGGATACGGAGGAAGCCCGTATTAAGCTTGGGCGACCTTTAAACGTAATTGAAGGTCCGTTGATGGCAGGCATGAATGTAGTAGGCGATTTATTTGGCAGTGGAAAAATGTTTTTACCCCAGGTTGTGAAAAGTGCAAGGGTAATGAAAAAAGCAGTGGCTTACCTGGAACCTTATTTACAGGCAGAAAAAGATGCTAATAAATTAAATGGCATTGCTGGAAAAGAAAGGCAAAATGCAGGAAAAATTTTAATGGCTACCGTCAAAGGTGATGTACATGATATTGGGAAAAACATTGTGGGTGTTGTATTGGCCTGCAATAATTATGAAATCATTGACCTTGGAGTAATGGTTTCCTGCGATCGCATTCTGGAGCAAGCACGTCATCACAATGTTGATGTGATTGGCCTCAGTGGTTTGATTACACCGTCCCTGGATGAAATGGTACATGTTGCAAAAGAAATGGAAAGACTTGGTTTCAAAACACCGTTATTGATTGGCGGAGCCACCACTTCCAAAGTACATACGGCCGTAAAGATTGCACAAAATTATTCGGGTGCAGTTGTTCATGTGAATGATGCCAGCAAATCCGTTCCTGTTGCTACCAATCTTATTTCGGATGAGTTGAGAGATGGATTTCTGAATGAAGTGAATAAAGATTATGAACGGGTACGTGAACAAAATAAAAATGCACAATCACAAAATAAATTCATTTCAATTACAGAAGCCCGTAATAATAAATTTCCAATCGATTTTACAGCTTCAGCAATTGCAAAACCGACCTTTACCGGAAACAAGGTTTTTGAGGATTATCCGTTGGAAGAGCTGGTTGATTTTATAGACTGGACACCTTTTTTCATAAGCTGGGAAATGAAAGGATCTTATCCTAAAATATTAAAGGATCCTACACGTGGCGAAGAAGCACGTAAGTTATTTGATGACGCCCAACAAATGTTGAAAAAAATAATTGGTGAAAAATGGCTGAAAGCAAATGCAGTAATTGGAATTTATCCGGCAAATGCAACAGCCACCGACGATATCGAAGTATTCGAAGATGAAAACCGTACCCATGTAAAAACTGTTTTCCATACGATCCGTCAGCAAACCAAAAAACCGGCAGGACAATACAATGTGGCATTATCCGATTTTATTGCACCTAAAAATGTTGTTCCGGATTATATTGGTGCATTTGCATTGACAACAGGAATAGGCATTGATGAGCATGTTGCCCGTTTTGAAAAAGAACACGATGATTACTCTGCTATCATGTTAAAGGCACTTGCTGATCGTTTGGCAGAAGCATTCGCCGAGTTAATGCACAAACATGTACGTAAAGAAATATGGGGATATGCAAAAGATGAAACATTAAGTAATGAAGAACTGATAAAAGAAGAATATGCAGGTATCAGGCCAGCACCAGGATACCCTGCGCAGCCGGATCATACTGAAAAGCCACTGCTTTTTGATTTATTACAGGTAGAAACCAATACAGGAATCACCCTGACAGAAAGCATGGCAATGATTCCTACTGCTGCCGTTAGCGGATTGTATTTTTCTCATCCTCAATCGCATTATTTTGGAATAGGAAAAATTGCGAAAGATCAGGTGGAAGAATATGCTAAACGTAAAAATTTACCTCTCGAAACAATTGAAAGATGGCTAGGGCCCAATCTGGCTTACTAAATTCAAATCCATCGCGTAAAAATGATACCTGGTTTCAATACAGGTATCATTTTTTTACTACCACATCAGTAATCATCTCCGTACACTTATAACATTTATTAAGAAAATACCCTTTCCACTATGTATTAGTTGTGTTTAGTTATTTTAATTTTACTGTAACTTTTTAATTCATCAACCGTCTACTCTCCCGAATATGAAACAATCATCTGATTCTAACAGGAACTTCTATTTTAATTATTTCGTCTTTATCTTTTTTTGTTGCGGCATCACAACCGGTTTCGCACAAAAAGGAAATAAGAAAGAAAAAGAGAAGGATGCCACTCAGGCCAAATATGAAAAACTAACTTCTAAATACGAATTTGCAGGTCCCTTTTGTGATGGTCTTGCACGCGTAAGGTTAAATAAAAAATGGGGCTTCATTGACACAACCGGTGCTGTTGTTATTCCTATCCGGTACAATGAAGTAGAGAATTTTTCGGAAGGAATTGCAAGAGTGCGAATCGGTCAACGTTGGGGACTTATGGAAAAAACAGGTAAAGAAATCATTAAACCCACTTTCCAGGAAATTGGCCCTTTTTTGAATGGTAAAGCCAAGGTTTTACTGGACGGAACAGAGTATTATATGAATGAGAATGGGATAAGAGTAGACGGACCTTAATATGGATTATTTTATAATCGGTCTAAATAGCTGTTTTAACGGTAACTTATCCATAGTTTTTTTGCCGTAATTTTACCTTATATAAACCTTACACGTGATCCGCTTAAAACAAATCAACAAATCATATACATTAGGTAAGAGCAAAATGCATGTCCTTAAAGGAATTGACATGCATATCAAAGAAGGGGAATTTGTATCCATCATGGGATCTTCCGGCTCAGGAAAATCCACCCTGCTTAATATTTTAGGCTTACTTGATAATTACGATGTTGGCGAATATCATCTCAACAACATCCTTATCCGCAATCTTTCACAGGCCAAAGCTGCTCAGCTTAGAAATCAATTTCTTGGTTTTGTTTTTCAATCGTTCAATTTGCTGGCCTTTAAAAATGCTGTTGAAAATGTTGCATTGCCACTCTATTATCAGAAAATAAGTCGTAAGGAAAGAAATAAACTTGCATTGGAGTATCTGGACCGTGTGGGATTAAAAGACTGGGCCAACCATTTACCAAGTGAAATGAGCGGTGGCCAGAAACAACGTGTAGCCATTGCACGGGCTTTAATCTCTAAACCAAAGGTTATTTTTGCCGATGAACCGACAGGGGCGTTGGATTCAAAAACTTCATTGGAGGTAATGGACATTTTTAAAGATGTACACAAGCAAGGAATGACCATTGTTATTGTTACACACGAAGATGACATCAGTAAAATGACAGATCGGATCATCCGTTTGAAAGATGGACTAATCATTAATGAAGCAAAACTACAAAATGTTTGACAGGGATAAATGGCAGGAAATTTTTGGCACCATCAGGAAAAATAAATTAAGAACATTCCTGACCGCCTTTAGCGTAGCCTGGGGAATATTTGTGTTGATCATCCTTTTAGGATGCGGAAAAGCGCTACGCAACAGCGCTGAAGATTCATTTATGAGAGATGCTGTTAATAGTATCAACATC
>CAZMRM010000077.1:8652-11976 GCA_964568515.1 uncultured Chitinophaga sp.
CCCGGACAAACAACTATTGCTTACAATGGTTTTAAACCGGGCCGTCAAATCCAGTTAACAAATGAAGATTATGAGCTGATACGAACAAAAGTGATGGACATGGAATATACCAGTGCCATATATGATGGTAATATCCGATCCAGAGTTCTTAGCTATAAAAATCAACATGGTGCTTATGTGGTCCGCTCCTGTTTGCCGGATCATCAGATGCTCGAAAATTGTCCTACCCCTAGTGGAAGATTTATTAATAAAAAAGATATTGATGAATGCAGAAAGGTTTGCGTGATTGGTGAACCGGTTAAAAAAGTGCTGTTCCTTCACGAAGATCCGATCAATCAGTTTATTGATGTGGATGGTATTCCTTTTAAAGTTATCGGGGTTTTTAAGGATCCGAGTGACAGGGATAATGATCGCATCTATATTCCGCTGTCAACCGCTCAACGGGCATTTAATGGAAAAAATTATGTCAACGATATTTGGACAAGCATCAAAAAAAATTCCACTGTAGGAAGCGATAAAATTGTTGAACAGGCCCGGCGGTTACTGGCAGCTAAACACCATTTCAGTCCGGCCGATTACAATGCGATACGAATTGAAAACTGGTCAAAAGAATATGAAAATGTAATGAGCCTTTTGTCCGGCATTGAAATTTTTACCTGGATCATTGGAATTTTCACACTTGTTGCCGGTGTTGTTGGTGTCAGTAACATCATGATGATCATTGTAAAAGAGCGTACAAAGGAAATTGGTATTCGAAAAGCAATTGGTGCTTCTCCTTTTTCAATTGTCATGCTGATTGTACAGGAAGCTATTTTCATCACTGCTACTGCAGGATACATAGGTTTGATGCTTGGTGTGGGTGTATTACAATTGCTAAACACACTTGGTGTGGAGGGAGATTTTTTCCACCGGCCGGAAGTAAATATGGATGTTGCTATTTCAGCAACCATACTGATTGTTATAGCCGGTGCTCTTGCAGGATTGTTTCCTGCGATCCGTGCCTCCAAAGTAGAACCGATTGAAGCATTACGAAGTGAATAAAAACAATTAAACATGTTTGATAAAGACAACTGGCAGGAAATTTTTGCAACCATTAAAAAGAACAGATTACGTACTTTTCTAACTTGTTTAGGTGTAGGCTGGGGTATTTTTATGCTGGTTATTATGCTGGGTGCCGGTAATGGGCTTAAAAACGGCATCATGCAGGATTTTAATGGTACTGCCACCAATAGTTTTTTCATGTGGACCCAAAAAACAAATAAGGCCTACAAAGGTATGAAACCCGGCAGAAACTATAATTTTAATAATGCTGATGCACTTGCTCTTTCCAACATGAAAGAACTGGCCATCGTTTCTCCGCAAAATCAGCTGGGTGGTCACGATCAGGGAAGCAATGTGATACGCGGTTTAAAGACCGGTAATTTTGATATTGGTGGTGTTTATCCCAACATCAGTGATATTCAATACGTCAACATTACCTCCGGCCGTTTTTTAAATGATAATGATATTAAAGAAAAAAGGAAAGTCTGTGTAATTGGTTCGCGTGTAAAAGAAGTGCTGTTCAATAAAGATGAGGACCCCCTTGGAAAATACATACGCATTAGTGGTGTTTATTTTAAAGTCATTGGCTGCTCCACTCCTACTGGTAATGGTGACAGGGCGCGAGAAGAATCCCAACGGGTGATGATCCCGTTTACTACCTTTCAAAATGCATTTAATTATGGAGATATTGTAGGTTGGTTTGCTATTTCTGCAAAACCGGAAGTTCCTGCTGAACAGGCAGAAAAACTGGCAATGGCTCTTGTAAAGGAACGTCATAAAGTTGCTCCCGATGATGATCTTGCTGTTGGTCATTGGAACATGGGTGTTCAATTTAAAAGAATAAGCGGTTTATTCATTGGCATCAATAGTCTTGTTTGGTTCGTAGGCATAGGAACATTGATCGCAGGAGTTATTGGAATCAGTAATATTATGTTGATTGTAGTAAAAGAACGAACGAGAGAGATCGGGGTAAAACGTGCATTGGGTGCAACTCCTGTTAGTGTAGTTTCACAAATTATGCTGGAATCTGTTTTTCTGACAATCATTGCAGGTTATGTGGGATTGTTATTAGGTTTATTGCTACTGGAAGGTTTGAATTCGGCACTGGGTGAAGGAGGCCAAATGTTCAGAAACCCGACCGTCGATTTAGGCGTTATTTTCCAGGCATTAACAGTATTAATTGTATCAGGAGCCATTGCAGGACTTGTTCCTGCTCTTCGTGCAGTTTCTGTGCATCCTGTAGAAGCATTAAGAGCAGAATAATTTTAATAAAAACAATATATGATAGGCAAAATTTTTAAGTATTTATTGATCCTCATTTTGATCGGGGGCTTTGTTTGGACAATTTATTTTTTTTATTCAAAATCCAAACAACCGCCTGTTGTTTATCAACAGATCATCCCCTTTGACACCCTCATTGTAAAAAAGACCGTTGCAACAGGAAGTATTATTCCAAGACGTGAAGTAAACATCAAATCCCAGGTTTCAGGGATCATCGAAAAATTATTTGTAGTAGCCGGACAAGAAGTAAAACAAGGTGATGTAATTGCACGCATAAAAATAATTCCGAATATGCTGAATCTTGCAAATGCTGAAAACAGAACCCATCAGGCACAAATTAATTATGATAATGCAAAAATCGAATATGAACGCTCTGAGCAATTGTTAAAAGGTAATGTCATTGCCAAGGCAGAATTTCAGCCATTTGAATTACGATTGAAAAGTACAAAAGAGGAATTGGATGCTGCAGAAAATAATGAGCAACTCATTAAAGAAGGTGTTACCAAATCAGCGGGTAATGCAACCAATACCCTCATCCGTTCTACCATTGCAGGTATGATACTCGATGTTCCTAACAAAGAAGGAAGCAGTGTCATTGAAAGCAACACGTTTAATGAAGGAACTACCATTGCATCTGTAGCTAATATGGGGGAAATGATTTTTGAAGGGAAAGTAGATGAAAGTGAAGTTGGAAAAATTCAACAGGGAATGAACCTCGTTTTAACCATTGGTGCTATTGATAAACAAAGTTTTTCTGCCAATCTGGAATACATTGCTCCAAAAGGGGTAACAGAAAACGGTGCCATCCAATTCTTAATACGTGCCGCGCTCGATAAAACAAACGGTACTTTTTTACGTGCCGGTTATAGCGCCAATGCTGATATCATACTTGCTAAAAAAGAAAAAGCATTTGCAATACCTGAAAGTGTCCTGCAATTTGAAAAAGATAAAACATTTGTAGAACTGGAAACCAGTAAAGATGTGTATAAAAAACAGTATGTA
>CAZMRM010000078.1:0-10608 GCA_964568515.1 uncultured Chitinophaga sp.
GCGTCCATATCACCACTTTTCATCAGTTTATTGAATTTACCCATGGAAAGGCCAAATTTTTTCTCTTTGGTTTCTTTGGTAGAGGTATCATACACACGCTCCTTTGTTTTACAGGAAAAAACTGTCAAACAAAGAGAAGTGGCAATCAATATGAAATGGCGTTTTTTCATCATAAATTAGTCTGCAAATATACAGTTTTTCATTTAAATCCATGTGAATTTGTTTTTTAATTGAACAATAAAGGCTGTTGATTAAAAAACCTTTGAAAATGAAGGAGAATAACTTAATTTCGCAGTCTGTTTTACAAAAAAACAAGTTAGAAATTTATATGAAAGATTTATTTGAAAAGATACTGGCCAATCGCGGTCCAATAGGGATGCATGCCAAAGAATCACATGGATATTTTACCTTTCCAAAGCTGGAAGGGGATATTAGTCCACGCATGAATTTCAGAGGCAAGGAGTGCCTGAACTGGAGTTTAAACAATTACCTGGGTTTGGCCAACCATCCGGAAGTACGCCGGGCAGATGCCGAGGCCAGTAATAAATATGGATTTGCAATGCCAATGGGCGCCCGTATGATGAGCGGGAACTCCAACCTGCATGAACAACTGGAAGCCGAATTATCTGCTTTTGTTCAAAAAAAAGACACTATTCTTTGTAATTTCGGTTACCAGGCAATGGTTTCTGCAATTGATTGTTTAGTCGACAGGCACGATGTAATCGTTTACGATGCCGAATCACATGCTTGTATTCTGGATGGCGTCCGTCTTCATATGGGAAAACGATATGTTTTCAAACACAATGATATTGAGGATTGTGAAAAGCAATTACAAAGAGCTACCAAGTTGGCAGAAGCGCAAAACGGTTCCATTCTGCTGATCACCGAAGGGGTTTTTGGAATGAGCGGAAGACAAGGACGTTTGAAAGAAATTGTTGAATTAAAGAAAAAATACAAATTCCGTCTTTTTGTTGATGATGCACATGGTATCGGAACAATGGGAGCAACAGGCGGTGGAACAGGGCAGGAACAAGGTTGTCAGGATGGTATTGATATTTATTTCGGAACATTTGCAAAATCATTTGCACTCATCGGTGGATTCATTTCCAGTGAGGAGCAGGTGATCGAATATTTACGCTATAACATGCGTTCGCAGATCTTTGCAAAATCATTACCCTTGGCATTGGTCACAGGAGCATTGAAACGTCTGGAATTGATGCGTAATCATCCGGAGCTGAAAAGCAATCTCTGGAAAATAACCAATGCACTGCAAACAGGATTAAAAAATGCCGGATTTGAGATCGGAAAAACCAATTCACCGGTTACTCCTGTATATTTAAATGGATCAATTCCTGAATCAACCAATCTGATTCTGGATTTGAGAGAAAATTTTAATATTTTCTGCTCAATGGTTGTGTACCCGGTGGTTCCGAAAGGAATTATTATTCTTCGCCTGATCCCAACTGCCGTTCATACAATGGAAGATGTAAATTATACGATCGATGCTTTCTCCAAGATTGTAGGTAAATTAAAAGCCGGTAAATATCAATCAGATAAAATTGCAGCACATTCTTAAGCAGCAGCAACTGCTTATTGTGTGTATGCCTTCTGCAGCACCTGAAAATGTAAAACCCCGTTATGTAGTACATAACGGGGTTTTACATGCAAGGAAAAAAATTATATTATGCCTTTTTTACGTTTACCGCGTTCAATCCTTTTTTTCCTTCAGCAACATCAAATGTTACTGTGTCATTTTCTTTGATCTTGTCAGATAGTCCTGTTGCGTGAACAAAAATTTCTTGACCTGAATCATCTTTAATAAAACCGAAACCTTTTGCTTCATTAAAAAATTTTACTGTACCTGTTTTCATTTCGAATGTCATTTGATTTTTTTTAGTTTAGTTGTGACAAATATAAAATGGAATTTTTAAAATTCCTAATTTTAATTCAATTATGTCGATTTTTTTTAAGGGGCTGTCGTTGATATTGCAAGGTTGACCGACAATATTCCCCTTATCTCCGTTTCCCAAAAATAGAACTTCCAACACGTATCATGGTACTTCCATTTTGGATGGCAAGAAGATAATCAGAACTCATTCCCATGCTAAGAATATTGAATTCTGTATTTTTTATGGTGGATTGGATGGAATGAAAAAGAGCAGCAAGTAAGGCAAATTCCTCATTGATCTGAACTTCATTTGCTGTATTGGTAGCCATGCCCATTAGTCCTCTAATATTCACATGTGTCAGGGGGGGGATCTCAGGGGAATCCAGGAAGAGTTCTATTTCTGAAGGCTCAAATCCAAATTTGGTTTCTTCATTTGCAATGTGTACCTGTAATAAACAATCAATGATTCGATTATTTTTTTCTGCCTGTTTATTTATTTCCTGAAGCAATTTTAAACTGTCCACAGAATGAATAAGTTTTACAAAAGGAGCAATAAATTTTACTTTATTGGATTGCAAATGCCCGATTAAATGCCATTCAATATCATTCGGTAAAATACTATGTTTATCGAGCATTTCCTGCACTTTATTTTCACCAAATGAACGATGACCGGTTTCGTAAAGTTCTTGCAACCGCTCTACAGGTTGCGTTTTAGTAACAGCTATTAATGTTACCGAAGAGGGGATGGTGTTATTTATTTGTTGAAGATTATCCTTTATCGTCATAAACAAAACAGGTGTTAACAGTACTGATCAGGAATATTAATTCAGTCCGGATCATTTAAACTGTAAATAACAAGACCACTTCTCATTTTAGGTTCCACCCAGGTAGTTTTCGGAGGCATAATGTTATTGGTATCAGCAATGTGTTTCAATTGTTCCATTTCAACAGGGTAAAGCCCGAATGCCACTTTGAAACCCCAATGATCCACTTGATTTTTTAGTTCTTTCATTCCTTTGATCCCTGAAACAAATCCTATTCGTTTATCGGTCTTTAAATCATGGATATTTAAAATAGGGGAAAGAATGTGTTCCGATAAAATGGATGCATCCAAACTTCCCACCGGTTCCTCATTGTGAACCAACTCTTTTTTCGGGTCCAGGGAGTACCAGTTGCCTTCAATATACATACTGAAGTTATGCTTTTGAGTCGGTTTATAAATTTCGGGACCTTTCGGTAGAACAGTGAATTTATTCTTTAATTTTTCAATAAAGGATTGGGCATTTAATCCATTTAAGTCTTTAACGACCCTGTTAAAATCAAAAATTTTCAATTGATTTTCCGGAAAGAAAATTCCTAAATAATAATTGAATGCTTCTTTTCCTGAAAAATTACTTTTTTTTGACCGGCGTGCTTTGCCCAATAAAGCAGAGGATGCAGAGCGATGATGACCATCTGCTATGTATATGGCAGGAATTGTATTGAAACGTTGCTGTATTTCTGATACGGTTTGCGGTTGATCAATGATCCAAAGTTTATGTCTTACTTTATCCGTTGTTGTAAAGTCGTATACCGGTTCTGCAGAAACAGCTTTCGCAGTAATTTCATCAATTCGTTGATCATTCTCGTAACTGAACAATACGGGTTCTGCATTAAAATCACATACTTCCAGGTAATGCATCAATTTTTCTTCCCGTTCGGTCAGGGTTTGTTCATGTATTTTGATCGTTCCGTTTATATAATCATCAATACTTGTGCAGGCAATAATACCTGTGTAAACAAAATCGTCCTTATGTTGTTGATAAATGTAATAAGCTTCTGTTTGATCCTGAATAAGTATCTTCTCATTGATGTACTTTTGATACTTCGCTTTTACCTTTTTTAATCGTTCCGGTGTGCCTGGTTTTGTTTTTTTTCCTTCGCTGAAGTCAGGGCTGATCACATGAAGAAAAGAATAGGGGTTACTTGCCAGTTTGGAATGAAGTTCACTCGCATCATATCCGTCAACTGATCTGGAGGCAACAAGATGTACTTTGTCTCTAACCGGTCGTATACCTTTAAATGGTAAAATAACAGCCATATTTCAGGATAGCTTAGAAATAATTAATTCAGCAAGTTCGATTCCTATCCTTTCCTGTGCTTCTTCCGTAGCTGCACCGATATGGGGTGTTAATGAAATTTTAGGATGAGATAATAGGGCATTGTCAGGTGTAGGTTCATTTTCAAAAACATCCAATCCCGCATGTGCTATTTTACCCGAGTTTAATCCCTCAACAAGATCTTTTTCATCAATAACGCCACCTCTGGCAGCATTCACAAGGATAACTCCCTTTTTCATCAGTTCTATTTCTTTCTTGGTAATTACTTTTCCACCGGGTACATGCAACGTAATGAAATCACTTGTTTTCAATAATGTTTCCAATGGTACAGTGGCAATACGAACAGTTGGTTTAGGATCAAGGCCCTGAATGTCAAGGGTAATTAAAGCTTCCTGAATAAAAGGATCGAATGCAACAACGTTCATCCCGCTTCCCAAAGCGATTTTAGCAACCGCCTGACCAATACGTCCAAATCCAACTATTCCGATGGTTTTACCTTTCAATTCGACTCCTTTCGCATATTTTTTCTTCAATGCGTCAAACTGGCTCGCACCATTAACAGGCATTTGCCGGTTACTGTCATATAAAAAACGAACACTGTTGTATAAATGTGCAAATACCAATTCTGCAACTGAATGAGAAGAGGCGGCAGGTGTATTTACAACTTCCAGCCCTTTGTTACGGGCATAATCCACATCAATATTATCCATTCCAACCCCTCCGCGACCAATTAACTTTAGATCTTTGCAGGCATCAATCACATCTTTACGAACTTTTGTAGCGCTTCGAACGGTTAAACCGATATACTTTTGTGAATTTAATGCATCGATCAGCGCTTCTTGTGCTACTTTTTCTGTTACTACTGTAAAACCTGCTTTTTCAAGGAGTGCCTTCCCCTGAGCGTCGATTCCATCGTTCGCTAATATTTTTTTACTCATGATGAATTGAAGTGTTTGGTGTTTAAAAATTTCAGGACACAATTTTACTGATTTTTTTACAATTTCCAGGGTTTTTTGAAAAATATAATGGGTTTCAGGATCCTAATTTTAATCATCTTGAAGCGATTATCCGCTAAATGCAGGTGCCCGTTTTTAATAAAGGGGCAAAGCAATAAAGTGTTTTTATTATCTTAAAACATTTCTGAAACAAGCGTGGCCACTTCTTCTCCAATGGATGATCCTATGGCGATACCCATTCCACCCATTCGTACGGCACAAAATATATTTTTGCTGATCGCTTTTACAATGCTTTTTTTCTCAGGTCCCATTCCCATGATCCCATTCCAACGCATATCAATCTGATAATCTGTATAGGGCAAGATCATATCTTTCAGTAATTCTTCCAATTTATGCTGAACGAGCGGCGTGAGTCCAAACTCGTAGGTTTCTTCCGAAGAAAAATCAAGGTTTCTTCCCCCACCCAATAAGACACGATTTCCTACATTGCGAAAATAGTAATAGCCCTTGTCATAATGGAACGAACCTTTCAGTTTGAGATCTTTTATGGGATGTGTTATTAAAACCTGTGCCCTTGCAGGATTTACAGGATACTCAGGAAGAAGCTGTTTTGCAAAACCATTCGTTGCAATAATGAGTGCTTTACAAAAAATTGGTGTTCCATCCATGTCATGTTGAATGCTTGCCTGGCTTCCGGTATCGGTAACAGCTTGAATTGTAAGCCCATTGATAATTTCAATTCCCGATTGTCTTGCCAGTTCAATAAGACAATGAATCATTTTTCCCGTATCAATCTGACCCTCTTCTGTATTGACGATCAGATGTTTCACTTTTTGCAGGCCGAACGGCTCTATTTGTTGATCAGAAACCCGGTACGTTTCTTTTTTTCCGGTAATTGGCTTTAAAAGTTGGTTGAGATAAGGCAATTGATCCATACATTGGTGAAAATTATTCCGATCATCAAATACGTCATATCCTCCTGAATTTTGAAAATCCAAATTAGTATCTCCTACATTTTTTCTTAATTTCAGCAATCCCTTCCATCGTTTTTCTATCAGTTTAAACAGCTCATCTTCCGAATGTGTTTTTAAGTCTTCAAGTAGTTCGGTCGGACTTCCGAAACAAGCGAATCCTGCATTTTTTGAACTCGCTCCCATGGGTAATGCACCTCTTTCGAAAATGACAATTTTTAAATGCGGATGCCTTTTTTTAAGAGTCAGGGCAGCATTTAATCCAACGATTCCACTTCCAATAATAGCAATATCGATGTTCTTAAAATAGGTTTCTCTCTCCCAAAAACTAATGTTCATTTTTAAAAAGATTTGTTTATAAGTTAGGCACAAAAAAAAATCTTAAATGTAACCTAAATAGCAGATACAAAGTATATAGATGATAATGATAAAATTGTGACGATTAGTTAGTTGATATTTGCTTTTTGTTTGATATTTGCTAAGATAAATGATTATTGACTAAAATATAATCAATTCACCATATGGTTTTTCGTTTCAACATCCCCTTGTCCAATCTTTCCATTAAGAAGGGGATTTTTTTCCTGTTTACGTTATTTTTATTCAACGGTACCCTTCCTGCACAATGGCTCTATGAGATTGACGGTACTGTAACCACTGATGGGAAAAGGCTGGAAGGTGCTGTAGTTACACTCTACAAAGGCGATGCACAGGCTCAGCAGATATCCACATCTTCAAACGGAAAATTCAAAATTAATCTTGACCCGGATCTGGAATATACATTATCTGTTACCAAGTCCGGATTTATCACCAAAAAATTTATTTTTTCAACAAAAGGAGTACCCAGCGAGATTGCAAAAAATTTTGAGGCAGGCGCTAAACCGGAGATCGACATTTTTGAACTTCCGACAGATCCTGCCATAGTAGCACAGGTAAATTCTATTCTGACGCAACCTGTGGCCAAGTATCTCTATGATCCTACCGAGCAGGATATTGTTGTTTTTGATAAAGCATATTCCGCCTCCATGCTTCAGGAGCTGAACCGGTTGATCCAGCAGGAAAAAGAAGTAAAGAAAAAACAACAGAAAGAGGCAAAAAATCAGCAGGCAAATGCTATAGCAGCTGAAAGTAAATACAAACAAGCGATTTCCAAAGGCGATGCAGCTTTTTCCAAAGAAGATTACGCAACGGCAAAAGCTTCTTATCAGGATGCATTAACAATTAAAAAAGCAGAACCGTATCCTGTTGCAAAATTGGTTGAAATTGAAAAATTAGTGACAGATGCAGCTAAAAACGCACAGTTGGAAGCCGATTACAAAGCAGCCATAGCAAAAGCCGATAAAGCGCTGGAAGAAAAAAAATATGACAACGCAAAAGCTGGTTACACAGATGCCCTGAAATTAAAATCTTCAGAAAAATATCCGAAATCCAAACTGGACGAGATTGCAAAACTGCTGGAAAACGATTCCAGGAACAAAGAGCTGGATGTCAAATACAATGCTTTGATAGCAGCGGGAGATAAAGCATTTGCCGCCAAAACCTACGATGTGGCAAAAACAAACTATACGGAAGCTGCGGCATTAAAATCCGGAGAAAAATATCCTAAGACCCAGCTTGCGGAAATTGAACGCCTGCAAAATGAACTGAATGCAAGGAATAAGTCGGCTGCCGAACTTCTCGAAAAATACAAGGCTGCTATTGCTAAAGGCGACAAAGCTTTGGGAAGTAAGGATTACTCCGCTGCGAAAAATGCATATAAAGAAGCTGTTGCCATACAGCCCAATGAATCTTATCCTAAAGATAAAATAGCTGAAATTGATAAATTACTGTCCGACCTTGCGAGTAAGGATGCATTGGAGAAAGAGCGTCAGGCAAAGGAAAAGGAAATGAACGCAAAATATGAGACTGTAATCTCAAAAGCGGATAAAGCTTTTTCTGCAAAGGACTATGCATCAGCCAAAAACAGTTATACGGAGGCTGCATCATTGAAAAATTCGGAACAATATCCAAAAGATAAATTAGCCGAAATTGATAAATTAATGGCTGAGCTCGCGGGCAAAGAAGCTGCTGAAAAAGAGCGTTTAGCAAAAGAGAATGAACTTGATTCCAAGTATACAGCAGCCATTGCCGCGGGAGATAAGGCAATGGAAGGAAAAGATTATTCAACTGCAAAAACAGCTTATTCCCAGGCATTAACGTTAAAATCAAATGAAAAATATCCGAAAACGAAACTGGAGGAAATTGAAAAAATAATGACATCCCTGAATGAGCTGAATACAAAATACAATGCTGCACTTACCAAAGCTGATGCAGCTTTTAAAGTAAAAGCTTATGCGGATGCAAAAAAATTATATCAGGATGCACTTTCCTATAAGTCAACCGAACACTATGTAAAAGATAAAATAGCAGAAATTGATAGCCTTCTTGCAAAAGAAGCCGGAGCCAAAGAGCTGGATATTAAATACAATGAATCCATTGCGAAAGCAGATAAGCTGTTTGCAAGTAAAAATTATGCAGGCGCAAAGATGGAGTATACAGAGGCAACGGGTATAAAACCTTCTGAAGCATATCCTAAAACAAAAATAGCCGAAATTGATAAACTGATGAGTGAATTGGCTTCGAAAGAAGCTGCTGAAAAAGAACGATTGGCAAAAGAGGCAGTTGAAAAAGAATTGAATAATAAATACAATGCCTCTATAGTTAAAGCTGACAAATTATTTTCCAGTAAAGATTATGCCGGTGCAAAAGCAGGGTACACGGAAGCAATTACAATAAAACCCTCTGAAACATATCCAAAAACAAGAATCGCGGAGATAGAAAAATTACTTTCAGATCTGGCGGCCAAAGAACTGGCTGAAAAAGAGCGTTTGACAAAAGAAAAAGCGCTTAATGAAAAGTACAATGCAATGATTTCAAAAGGCGATGCTGCGTTTTCTTCCAAAGATTATGTACTTTCAAAAACAGCTTATACAGAAGCTACCGGCTTAAAACCTACGGAACAATATCCAAAAGATAGGTTGAAAGCAATTGATGTTTTGTTGAATAATGCTTTAAAAGAACAGGAACAAAAATACAAGGCGGCCATCACAAAAGCTGATGCAGCTTATATTGCTAAGGATTATGCATCTGCGAAATCAGGGTATGAAGAAGCAAAGGCTATTCAGCCTGCCGAAAATTATCCAAAAGATCAGATTGCTAAAATTGATGTATTCTTGGCTGAAGCCGGTAAAGAGAAAGAATTAAAAGCAAGATACACCGCTTCAATAGCAAAGGGTGATGTGGCAATGCAGAAAAAAGAGTATGAAAATGCGTTGGCCGCTTATAAAGAAGCACTGGCTATAAAATCATCTGAATCTTACCCTAGTAATAAAATTTCTGAAATCAACAAAATTTTAGATGAACAGGTCCGTAATAAAGAGAAAGAAAAACAATATGCCGGTTTGATCACGAAAGCTGATAAAGCCATGGCTGCCAAAGATTATAAAGAAGCGAAAGCTACTTACCTTGATGCATCATTAATTAAACCTACTGAAAGGTATCCCAAAGAAAAAGTAATAGAAATAGATAATATTCTTAATCCTAAAGTAAATACTGCGCCTGTTACAGCCGAAAAATCAAAAGATGATTTTAGGAATGAACTTGCTAAAAAGTACCCTCAGGGAGTTACGGAAGAATCAGCAACAGAAGGAAACCTGAAAGTAATTAGAAGAATAGTCGTAAGAGGTGATGATGCTCATTTATATCTTAAAAAAATAACCAGTTTTGGAGCGATCTATTATTTTAAAGATAATGTTGCCATTACCGAAGCAGAATTTGTAAAGGATACTGAATCCGTTAAATAAAAATGAACGAAGGGCAAGAACTGCGTTGTAATCACATCAAAATCCAATACATAAAAAGAATTTTGTATTTTTGTAAACTATTTATCCATGTATAATAAAATTAATTCCATGAAATCGATTATCATTACACCGCGTTTTTGGTTCTTAACAAGTATTATTTTTATTGCTGCAATCACAAGAGTGTTTCCGCATATTCCGAATTTTACTCCTATTGCTGCGATAGCACTCTTTGGCGGGACTTATTTTACCGATAAATTTTCGGCTTTTTTAGTGCCGCTTTTTGCAATGTTTATTAGTGACTGTTTTATTGAACTTTTCACAGGCTGGGGATTTCACAGCACAATTGTGTATGTTTATGTAAGTGTTGCATTAATCACAATCATCGGTATGTTTATTAAAAAACAGGTAACAATTAAAAATATTTTACTGGGTTCACTGACATCCTCTGTTTTGTTTTTTATCATTACCAACTTTGGTGTATGGGCTTCACTGGATTTTCAGAACGGCACTGCCGGACTTGCAACAACCTATGCTTTGGGGGTTCCTTTCTTTGCACCTACCCTGATTGGCGACTTGTTTTTTAACGGAATACTTTTTGGATCCTTTTACGTTGCACAAAGAAGGCTGCCGGTTTTAATAAAAGCATAATTACTGAATAGGAATAACAGAATCAAATCAATCCTTCATAAACGGAATGAAGGATTTTTTATTTATAAATGATCAAATGAAGGTTAATTATTTTTGTTTTATATTACTGTATTAATTATTTAAAATTTAGACAAAATACAAAATCAGAGCTTATAGCGCAATTATTTTTTCTGTAAGTGCTTGAATAATAGTATAAATTTATTGCAG
>CAZMRM010000078.1:10618-11899 GCA_964568515.1 uncultured Chitinophaga sp.
GTAACATTCGAGCATCCGCAACCGCTGGATGCAGTTAATGAGGAGCACTTTCCTAAAAAAATGATTGGAAAATACCTGAGCATTTCAGACAGCTCCATTATTACTGTTACCGAAAAAGCAATTACCAGAGGATTTAATATGAAGTATGTGATGTGTAAAAAGGATCTGGATACGATGACCTGTTGTTATTTACAGAAAGATACCTTGTACAATAAGAGAACGAATGAAAGGATCTGCATTGTTGTTATTAATGATACCTTGTATAGTCCGTATCATTTACAGGATACCCTGTTTTGCATTTCTGACAAACATATTCTTAGAAAGGACAAAGGATATTATTTCCTAAACATGAAATACTATCAGGGATGGGAAGTGCAAAAGATGGAATATTCCCGGGGAAAGCTTTATTTATGCTCTATTGCAGATGTAGAGGAAATAAATAATTTAAAAGAGATAATGGAAGCAAGAGGTGATTCACTTATTCAATTTGATCCTGACAAAAAACAATTGCATAAATTTCTAAGATCAAAAGGCTTTGGTAAGAAAGAAGAGCTGGTAAAATTAAGATAATGAAAACAAATTACCTTTGAACTACATCCTAGTATTTTCCTGAAAAGAGATGGCCAGGATGTAGTTGAAGGGTGTTAATCAGGTTTGAATCACGCCTACATTATAAGGTTTGGTAAGTGGGGCCTGATTGGCCATGTGCAATCCCATTGAAAGCCATTTACGTGTATCCTCCGGATGAATGATGGCATCCATCCATAATCTGGCCGCCGCATAGTATGGAGTTGTCTGACTATCATACCTGTCTTTGGTTTTATTAAACAATTCAGTTTCTTTTTCAGGTGTTATTGTTTCTCCTTTTGCTTTTAATGAAGCAACTTCAATTTGTACCAGTACCTTTGCCGCCTGAGCTCCTCCCATTACTGCCATTTGTGCCGTTGGCCATCCGATAATTAATCTGGGATCATATGCTTTACCACACATGGCATAGTTGCCTGCACCATATGAATTCCCAACAATCACTGTAAATTTCGGAACCACGGAATTGGCCATCGCATTTACGAGTTTAGCTCCGTCTTTAATAATTCCCCCATGCTCCGAACGCGACCCGACCATAAAGCCTGTAACATCCTGAAAAAATACCAAGGGGATTTTTTTTTGGTTACAATTCATAATAAAGCGGGCTGTTTTATCTGCACTATCGCTGTAGATAACGCCACCAAACTGCATTTCTCCTTTCTTACTCTTTACAACCTTCCGTTGATTCGCAACAAT
>CAZMRM010000079.1:0-6097 GCA_964568515.1 uncultured Chitinophaga sp.
CAGGCTTTTTTGAGTTCTCTGTTGCTACCAATTCGCGGATAGCCAAGATTGTGTGTTTGCATTAATTTTAACTTTTTAAGTGAATAAAATAAAACAGTTAAAGCTCTATGCTAAACCCTCTACTACTTTTTTGAATAAAATAACCTGATGAGAAAATGTATAAACAGGGAACTACAGATAAGCGGGATACTATCCATCTGCATGTAGTATACATCTGACCTGAACAAGAAGCTTCTATTCGCGAAAGCATTGTCAATTCGGTAAAGGCAGGTCTCCTGACTTGTAACATTTTTACCATCCTTCCCATCTGCCTTATGGCGGACAGTGGATCTGTTTTTTTGGTAAAAACTATTCGTTACTTACAGTTGCGCGACAGTTCGTGATTTGAACACGATTCCCTATTAATCTACGTTAAGTAAAACCTTTGCCGGTTGATGAAGAAAATAAAGTAAAGAACTTGATAAGGCAAATATACTCAATTATGCAATAGAATGCGGTAATCGTTGTATTTAATATAAAGTGACATAATCACTCAAATGTCACCGTCAAACCTGAAAGTTTGGCTCTATTCAGGGAAATCAGGGTTCAGACTGGAGATGCAAGTAAAAAAATGGAAATTAATGATAAAGTCCACCGGGTTGTTTGTACAGACCGGCAACATCCTGCAGGAAGTGTTCAATGTTTTATAATTCCTGATATTCCCATTTAGGATTGCCCTTGGCACCGCTGCTGTTAAAAAAGTCAATAAAATGAAGCTTGTAATAAACACCTTCGCTGGTACGGATAATATAATTAAAATCCGAATTGGTGATATACGTATCATTGGTATAGGTTTTCCAGTCATAGCCGATCGTATTGATATCCGGATAAAGTGTATAGCTTAAAGCCCTATTGTAAGTAATGGATAAGAAATCAGTTGTTTGATCTTTTGCAGCTTGTGTATGATAACGATTTAACAAGCACCCGGTAACCAGGTAAGGCATCACCGGATTGTAAAAGATATGTGTATACTGTGTAAACACAAGGTCCCATTTATCTTTTGGTGGTTCTATGGTTACCAGTTGATTGTTTGTAAAAGAAAGGAACATAAAATTATAGTCATTGTCTTTTTTAATTTCTAGGGTTTGATCACCGGAGCCATTCATGTTGGCAATGCGGATCACATACTTCGCAGCATCTGCCTGAAGCAACTGGATCTTTCTGAAACCCTGGTGTGCTCCTGTTTCGGAGTAACCCCGGTCTATGATATAAACAGGATTGGTACCGCGCCAGTCTCCGATGGCAGTGCTGTCCATATCCCCGCCGGGAGCATCCCATTTCCGGTGTGAATAAAAACCGGCGGTGTCTTTTATCGCTTCAAAGCTGGTGATATGGGTATTGCTTGCCATCATCACTTTTGAAGTATTGAGTATAAGGTGATAGCCTTCTGTGTTATTTTCAAATCCAAGGTCCCATGCTGTTTTTAAATTTTGGCTGACCACCGTGTTTGTTTTCAGGCTGTAAAAGACCTGCCATTTATAATTGGCCTCCAGGTTAACGGTAGAAGTGGTCACATTTCCGGCATTGTGAGGCAATACAGGAAGTTCTTCTTTGGTACAGGATGAAATTAAAAAACAGATACTGTTAAGAAAGAAGAAAAATTGAATGACTCTCATTTTTTACTTGTAAAATTAAAATCCAGTTTAATAAAATAGGTTCTTCCCATTCCGACAGTTACCTGATTTTCTGATGATGTGTGAGCATCTCCTGTAGAAAGACCATTTACATTCGTAACATCCATTATATTTTTTACTCCTGTCGAAATGCGTATGCGATTTTTAAAAAGTGTTTTGGAAACGGAACAATCTGCCAGGTGATAATCCTCCATTGTTGCCTTTTGAATTTCATTGTTGCTGTTTAAAAAATAGGAAGGAAGTGCACCCGTGTATTTATAAAACAATGCAATGAACACCCCTTGTTTTTCAAATGCATATTGAATGGCACATTTACCTTCGGGGCTAAACAAAAATTTCTGATTAGCGGCAGCAGAAGAAAGTTGATTGTATCTTCCTGTATAAGCACCGCCAATTGTAATTTTCAGCTTTCTTATCTCCATTTCATTTTGTAATTGTATGCCGGTAGTCCGGATTTTATCAATGTTGAAATATGTATATTGTGTTCCTGAGATTTGTGCAAGGGCGATCATCTGTTGTACCATGTTATAAAATGCAGAAGCTTCTATTTTACAAATTGCCTGTTCGCCGGTGTGTGTGGACGTAAAGGATAAATTGAAGCTATGCGAATGTTCGGCCTTCAGATGCTCATTACCAACGATGTTATGATTGATGTCTACAAAATAAAAGTATAGTTCTTTCAGTGAAGGCGACCTGAAACCCCTGGCATAAGAAAAACGTAAGATGTTTCCCTTGTTGGCTGCATAGCGTATATGAATGGAGGGCACTACCGGTGCCTTATAGGAGGTGTTGTAAATAAAGCGTAAACCCGGCCGCACCGTCATACTTTCTGAAAAATGATATTCGGCACTCGTAAATAAAGCATAATCCCCGATTTGCTGTTTCTGTTTTTTGATCCGTATTCCCAGGCTTTTTTCATGATTCACATCATAACCGATTTCATAATTGAATTTATTTTTTCTGGTGGAGCTGATGCTTCCGCGGGTGGTGATGGTATTAAATACACTGGTATCCTGATCTCCCGGATTTTCGGTGAGTGTTTGTGTAAGCGTGGTTAAATCTTTATAAAATGTGTTTTTAATACGTTGATAGTTTGTAAAAGCTCCCAGCAGTTGCAGGTAATGATTTTTGTTAAGTGCCCCCTGTAGGTTAACAGAGTTGGTGATGCGTCTGGTGTGGTATTGATCATCAAAGGCTGTTTCATAATATGGCAACCTGGGTAATCCACGGTTCAGAATATCTTCTTTAAAATAATCCCCGGTATAACCCAGTGCCAGTTCTCCTTGTTTTAAAGGAAGAAAACGCATATAGTTGACCGTCGCAAAATATTGCTCTTTGGGTTTCCAGTTCATATAGCGACTGCTATCCGCCAGGCTTTTCTTTTCAATTAAAAATGGTTCATCGGTTGTTCTCCATCCATCAAAATAATTTCTGCCGCCCGATACGGCAATGCTGTTTTTTACATTTCTCAACCCGACACGCCCGGAAAAATTATACTGTCCGTTGCTTTCATAATAGTTGCCGGAGGAAACGGATACTGCTTCCTGTTGTGTTTTTCTGGTAATGATGTTGATTGTTCCGGCGAGTGCATCACTTCCATAATTTACCGACATGGGGCCTTCTACAATTTCTATTTTGGCTACATTGTTCATGTTTATCTGGGAAATATCAATGTTCCCGTTTAATCTTCCCGTAACAGGAACGCCATCAATCAATAGTTTAACATTTTGTCCTGAGATCCCCTGAAGGCTCATGCTGCTGCCTAGTACATTATCCTGCGAAAGACGGATGTTCAATTCATTGGTCAACACATCCTTCAGGTTTTGTGCAGCCATGGCCTCTATCTTTTTTCTATCAATGAGTTTGATCTGATGTACCGCTTTTTCAATACTGTTGGGTGCATACTGGCCGGTGATGACAACTGTTTGCAGTTGCATTTTTTTTGGCTTCAGGTAAATGATCTGTTTATCTGTGAGCACCGTTGTATCCGTCAATGTTTCAAATCCGACTGCTGATGAAATGATGCGAATGGGAAGGTTAAAGAGAACAGGATCAATGGTAATGATACCATTTGTATCGGTGAGGTATTGTTGTTCCGGTAGCGTATGGTTGACGGGTGTTAATTTAACAGGAGCAAATGCAACAGGGTTACGGTCTTGTTCAGATAAAACAGTAAGTGTTTGCGAACAGCAATGATTCGCAAGAATAAGACAAATAAAAGTAAGCAGCCGGTTCATTTCATAAATTAAAATTTGAATTGTACAGGATACTCTCTACCTCCTGCATAAGGTTTGCTTCTGTTAACATGCTGTACAACTTTTCAAGTTCTTTAAAATTAAGGATCATGGAAACATTTTGAGTGGGAAGCAATACCTGGATAATTTTCTGATCCAGAAAACCTTCGTGTGGAAAAAGATCAAACTGTTCCTGGATTTCTTTTTGAAATTCCTGAAATTCATCTTCTGAAAAGCACATCATGGTGGTACCAAATGCAATACGGTAATGCATACAATTATTGCATCTTACAATGTAACCGTTTTCTGTATGAGATAATAATTTATGGTTGCTCATCGGAATCAATTTTTACAACAATCATTTAAAAAGAATTCAGACAACAAGCAGCAGAATGTGGCGGTGGGAGTGGAGGTCCAACTACATGTAAGCTGTTTGTTTGTCTGAATTATTATTTTAATTTTTTATCAGGTACTGTTCAATTGTTTTTTTTATGGCAGCAGTGGCTTCCAACGAATTGTATGTTTTCGTTTTAGCATACTCATCTCCCATTTTGAACAACTGTTCGAACAAGATCTTGTTATTTATCTTTTTCTCTATTTTAATGGTGTTGTACTGTGTGTAAACTTCATTCCAGGCTTTTCTGACATCCGACCAGTATTGTTTGTTTTTTTCCCACCAGTCAATTGCCGGTTGTGCATTGTAGTTGCCTTTACTGAATTTTTCCGATCCTTTTTCCATGCAAAGCAGTTTGTCGGTGCCGTTGTTGTCCCGGATGATTTTTTCATTGTCCTGGTTCAGCTCCCAGCCGTCCTTGTATATTTCCACATGGCTGTGACGTTTCATAACGTTGTAATCATTTCTCTTTGTTGTTTCACGGCGGGGCAGCGGAGCATCAGATGTGCTTTCCCAGAAGTGGCGTCCATCTGCATGTATCCAGGTCCCGTATCCTTCATAGCGCGGACCGTCATCCACCTGATATACTTTTTGTGTCCAGGTACCTTTGGCCTGCTCCGGAGTAAGTCTCACTTTGTTCCATTCATTGTCCTTATAAAAAGAAAGCAGTTCCCTGTTTTCATACAACCAGTCCTGCCGCCAGTGCTTAATGATGGTGGAATCATTTACAATGAGCAGATGTTGTAAAGAGATCTTTGTATCTGTTTCTTCTACGAGTGTAACGTATTCAATGCCCCACTCAAATTTCCGGTCATGGTACTTATAAGCCGTATCCGGCGCAAAGGTCTCTGCAAAAGCAAAATTTACTTTATAACATCCGATCATGGATTTGATGCTTTCTTTATCTTTTTTAAAATTGGTTGCATCAACAGCCGGTTTTGCCGGTTGGGCAAAAATGAATACGGCATGTGCTAAAACGTACAGGCTAAGAATGATTTTTTTCATGTGATAAGAACAGCTGACTAGTTATGGATAATTAATTTTTGTTGTGTGCCTTTTCCATTTACTTCCAGGTGAATGATGTACATTCCCGGGTTAAATCCGTTGACAGAAAGATTTTGTGTGTATAAGCCGGAGTGACGATTAAGTACGGCTGCATGTACCAGCCGGCCGGACAGATCAATGATTTTTAATGTCGCCGCCTGTGCCTCTTTTTCGATGTTATAAATGATGTTGATGTTTTCACCATTGCTTGGATTAGGATACACTGCCAATGAATTTCCAGGTAAATCGTTTTCTTCACGGATGGAGGTGATCACTAATTTCTCTTTTGTAAAAATGAAATTTCCATCGGTGCTTCCGCCAAAACCGGTTGGGATCACTTTCCAGATGTCGCCAGCAGCTGTTTTAACAAAATATACCAGTGAATCTTCGATGAGGTAGGAATTGCTGCCAAAGTCATAGGTTTTCCAGTCATATCCCAATTCATTGATGGCTGTTTTCAGGGAATGATTTTCCCAGGAAATGTAAGTGGCCGGATCATTTACTTGTCTTACCTCTGCTATACGGACATTGTTGTTTTGGAGCACCCCGGTAACCGTATAAGCTATGGGAAGGAAGGTGGTGTATTGTGTAAAGGTAAGGTCCCAGCTGGTTTTGAGAGGTTCTCGATCCAGTACCGCCTGGTTTTGTATGGAGTAGTAAACAAAGTTTTTATTAACGGCGGCGGACTTACTGATTTGAGCAGTCACATCACCGGTATTGTCCAGGTTGGCAAAGCGGATCGTGAAGGTACC
>CAZMRM010000079.1:6107-11654 GCA_964568515.1 uncultured Chitinophaga sp.
GGATATCAGGGATTCTATCCATAATTTTTTATAGGTGTTGTTGGCCAGCTTGATAACGTATAAAGAGTCGCCGGCTACGGTATGGGTAATCAGACTGTATTTCCCCCAGCCCAGGTCATAAGGGTCGTTTGGATTGGCATAGCCGTCAAATGCGCCTTTTACCCATGATGTATCGGAGTTCCATTGTGTGGGCCAGTTTTTAATGCCTGCCGTATCCAGTGTTGCCCAGCCGGCTGTGTCTGCTTTTGAGTAGGGCCATAGGGTAACACCTGTAGCGGAATTGGTGTATATGGAATATCCCATACCTCCAATACCAAAAGCCAGGTCCCAGTTATTTTTAGGAGAAAAACCCTGGTTATCATTCTGCAAACTGTACCAAACCTGGTTGGCATATCCGGGACCCACAGAAACAGTATCGGTGATAACTTGTGCATGCATGTATGAAAATGCGCATAGGAGGCTTAAAACGAGCAGTAACTTTTTTTTCATTAGTTTATAGAATTAAGTGTTGTTGTTTAGAATGATTCTAAATTGATTTTCGATGCGAAATTGGGATTTAAAATGAGTTCAGACAATACCGGGATTGAAGTAATTTGTGATACCTGAAAAAGGGTAGGGGGTGGATAAAAAATAACTTCAGCAGTATATTAAATAAAAAATCATAAGAATCATATGAATGGAAGATGATTGCGGAGCTTTACTCAAGGTTCGGACACAATTTTCTGTAAAAAATGTAATGCATTTAATTTCAATACATGATTGATTTTTAATTTGTTATTGCTATGTTAGCGCAGATTTTACAAATTAATAACAACAGAATAGAAATACCTTGATGAATGCTGATTTCCGGAACTGAAAATGATTGATTATTTTGATACAGATGAAAGAAGAAAAAAAGCGTGAGATGCTTTTAAAAAGAATAGCTCAATTCAAAATTGCTAATGAAGAAGAAGATTTTTCTTTGGAACAAGTTACCTCTGATACATTTTTATTCTCAGCAACGATTGTTTCTATTGTCAGTTGCCTTTTTAATTTTTTAGAAGGTTTTGATCCGGTATTAAGTTTATTTACTGTTTTCTCCTCCTTTGTATTATTCTTTTTATACTATTTGTCCCGTTTTCGTAATTATTATAACATATGGTTGTCTGCAACAACTGTATTGCTGCTGCTTTCGGTTTCATGGTTTATGAATGGCGGAGCGATCGGATCGGTGACTTTTATGTATGTATGTACCCTGATGATATTGAATTTTATTGCCAACCCGGGTCAGCAGAATAAGTTATTTCTGACGGTTTTATTCAATTTAGTAGTATTGTATATCCTGGAATATTTCTGGGGCGGAAAGCTGGTTCATGCTTATCCGGATAAAAACATTTATTATTTTGATATCATCTTTGTATTCATTATCATTTTGTTTTGTGTGTTTTTCTCAACCCGGTATATTAAAAGGTCTTATGAGAAAGAACGTAACCTTGTTAAGGAAAAAACAAAGGAGTTGGAACTATCCAATGAGAAAAGAACGAATGTATTTATTAACCTGGCTCATGAAACAAAAACACCTCTGACACTGATTACCAATTACCTGGAGGATTATATGGAAAAGAACGGAGGCAAAGAGAGTGAAGAGTTAAAACTGCTAAAAAAGACAATAGATAACTTAACAAAGGACATACTTAATTTTTTTGATATGGAGAAGATCCAGAAAGGCATAAGTATGTATGACCATCAACAGACTAGTGATTTCAGCTCCATACTGGTAAACAATGTAAAGCTTTTTCAGATTTTTGCTGCAAAAAAGAACATTGAAATTACATCAGACATATCAGAAAATTTATTTGTTAAAGCAGATCCGAATGCTATTGTACGCATCATCAACAATTTAATCGAAAATGCGGTGAAGTATACACCTGCAGGAGGCAAGATCAGAATCATACTTACCTGTAAGCACAATGAATTATCTTTTTCGGTTGAAGATACAGGAATTGGAATCCCGGCACATCAGCATGCAAAAATTTTTGAACCCTATTTTCAGATCAATTCCCAAAAAGCAAATTTTCAAGGTATCGGATTGGGTTTATCAATCATAAAAAATATAATTAATGAATTAGGAGGAAGTGTTCATGTCATAAGTGATCCGGATAAAAACGGCGGCACAACCATTCGGGTGAACCTGTTACGCTGTGATAAGGCTGCGATGGATTTGGTTAACATACCCGATCAGATGCCGGTATATGCAAAAATAGAAACAGTGTCCATACGGGAACAAGCGTTGGATGAAAACAAATTTACCATACTCGTGGTTGAGGATGATATTGCCTTGCTTAACTATATGGTGAGGGCACTTCAGCAAAATTACAATGTCAATTATGCAACGAGTGGTGAAGAGGCGTTGGAAAAGCTAAAGAAGATCGAACAATTGGACCTTGTTATTTCAGATCTGATGATGGACAAAGGAGATGGTTTTTTCCTGTATCAGAATATTTTGTTAAGCAAGAAAGTAAGTCATGTTCCATTTATATTTTTAACTGCAAAGTATTCGGATGAAGACCGGATGAAAGGATTATCATTGGGAGCCATTGATTATATAAGCAAACCTGTTTCCATAAATGAACTGGATAAAAAAATAGATTCTTTACTTAATAATCTGGTTAACCAGCGTAATGCTGTTATCAATCAGGCTTATAAAATGTTAAGCAAAAGGTCAGATGAGGAAGTGGTCATCGTTGAAAAAGAAAACCCTGTTTCTTGTTTTGAAAGAAATTGTTCAAAATATAATATCAGTCCCCGTGAAATCGATGTTATAAAATTAATGATTGATGGTAAAATCAATAAGGAGATAGCGGTATTGTTACATGTTTCGGTTGATACGGTTAAGAAGCATCTTCAGAATGCCTATGAAAAAACAGCGGTCAGCAATAAATTCGAGCTATTGAAAAAACTGACTTCCTGAATCTGATAACTGGTATGGAATAATATTTTGAAAATTAGCTAGTTGGGTTGTTTTGAGTGTTTTCCTGCCTGTCTGCTTCACCGGCAAATGTTTTAACTTAATATTCTTTTCATTTTTTTTATTGAAAAAAAAAAGTAATTTAACCGCGTTTTGTTTCTCTGGCAAGTAAAGGGTAATAAGTCTCGGAATGATGAAAAAGATAAAGAATCATTTAAGTAGGGTACACAAAGCAATCCGATTTCCAATTACCAACGAGCATGATGAATTTTCACTCGAACGTTTAAATTCAAATACTTTCTTATTTGCCGGATCACTTATTTCTGTTCTTAGTTGTGTCTTCAATTATGTAGAAGGCTTTGGCCCTGTTCTTACTGTTTTCACTATCATATCTTCCATTGTTTTAATCCTGTTGTACTATTTATCCAGGTTTAAAAATTACAGCAACATATGGCTGTCGGCTTGTACGGTATTGCTGTTACTTTCCATTTCCTGGTTCATGAACGGAGGAGCGATTGGTTCCACTTCCTTTATGTACCTGTTTACGGTCATCATATTGAATATTATCGCTAAACCGGATCAGCAGAATGGGTTGTTCATTTTAGTTCTTGTCAACATATCGGTGCTGTATGTTGTAGAATATTTTTATGGATATTTTCTGGTACATCCGTACCCGAATATTTTATCCTATTACAGCGATGTCATTTTTGTTTTTTTACTCATACTGTTTGGTGTTTTTTTTTCCACGCGCTTCATCAAACGTTCCTATGATGAAGGGAGGAATATTGTTCAACAGCAAAAAATGATCATTGAAAAACAAAATAAGGAACATCTGGAAAGCCTTACCTATGCCTCTTATTTGCAGAAAAAAATAATGCCCGATGAAACTAAATTATGCATGCTTTTCAGTGATTATTTTGTGTTGTTTCAGCCAAAGGATATTGTAAGTGGCGATTTTTACTGGATAAAGGAACGGGAAAATTATGGAATTGTAGTGGTTGCAGATTGTACAGGTCATGGTGTTCCGGCAGCTTTTCTGAGTGTGATCGGTATATCGCTTTTAGAGGAAATTGTGAACCAGGAAGGAAATGAATTGAATGCTGCGGCTATTTTAGAGAAGCTCAGGAATAAATTCATTTCCTATCTTCAAAACAATAGTTCGGGTGAAGAATCCAAAGACGGGATCGATCTGGGCATTTGTGTAATGAACTATCAGGATTCAACCCTTCAGTTCTCAAGTGCGAACCGGCCCTTGATAATGATACGTGGCAACCAGTACCCGGAAGCAACAGCCTATTCCGAGAAAGAGGTAAAAGGAGATTATACCTTGTATTTATATAAAGCCACCAAAAATATAATCGGATTGAATTACCGGGAATTTTCATTTACCAATATTGATATTGATGTGTTTTCCAGAGACACATTTTATATGTTCTCTGATGGATATGCCGATCAGTTTGATTATATGAACAAGAAAAAATTCAAAATGAGCCAGTTGAAAAAAGAACTTCTTAAAATACAGGATTTTTCCATGCAACGTCAATCGGCTCATCTTCTTGACACGCATTACAAATGGAAAGGGCATACCGGTCAAACCGATGATATGGTTGTTATCGGATTAAGGATGTAATTCCTTCCTTATTCTATTATTTTATTTGTCTAAGTCTCAATCCTTTAAAAAATTCCCCACTTTTTATTTTATTCTCTTAACCTATAATCGATCATTCGTTAATATTATATCAGTAGTTTTGTGCAATTGATTACGCAAATTAAAATTGGCATGAAAAAAAATTATTCACTTTCTTTTTCAGATGAAACTATTTCATTTGATACCTCAGATTTCGAGAATATTGACGCTGCTAAATACACTTTGTACGAAGTACTGGCAGATCCTGTATTGGACAGGTTGACGATCCAGGAGCGGCTGGATGTATTGAGCAGTTGGGAAAATGATATGATCAGCCAGCGAATGCTGACATATAAACGTTATTCTCTTGACGGATGCAAGGTTGAGCGGAATGTATTTGACTTATCTGATAACCGTGCGATCAAAATGTTAAATTTCGGTTCGAACGATTATCTCAACATGTCCCAGCATCCTGCAGTTAAAAATGCAGCCATTGAAGCCATTCAGCAATATGGAATAGGGGCGGGAGCAGCCTGCAATGCATCCGGATTAACAAAAATAAAACTGGACCTGGAAACAGAGATTGCTGAAACATTCGGATATGAAAAAGCGCTTGTGTTTCCAACCGGATTTATGACAAATACTGGTGTGCTGGGTTCATTGCTAAGAAAAAATGACTTTGCCATAGTGGATATGTTTGCACATGCCAGTATCATGGATGGTGTTTCAGATAAAAATAAAATGCTTTTCAAGCACAATGATATCCGTTCCCTGGAAACAATTTTAAAAAGGGTTAATCGTCAGTATACAAATAAAATAGTGGTGGTTGATGGTGTTTACTCGGTGGATGGAGACATTGCCAACATACCTGAAATTGCAGATCTATGCAGGAAATACAACGCATTATTGATGGTAGATGAAGCACATGCATTTGGGGTAATCGGAAAAAACGGTATGGGTATTCTCGACCATT
>CAZMRM010000080.1:0-11637 GCA_964568515.1 uncultured Chitinophaga sp.
TATGAAATCATTTCTAAAAATGCACAGGAACTGGATTCCACGATAATTTACGACCGCGATTTTGGTTACGATTATTTTGGGTTTAAAACACTGGAAAGAAGTTATTTATTGAAATTAAACGGACAGGTAGCAGAACGCCCCCAACACATGATCATGCGTGTGGCTGTTGGTATCCACAAAGATGATATTGCAGCTGCCATCGAAACCTATAACCTGATGAGTGAGCGTTGGTTCACACATGCAACACCTACTTTGTTCAATGCAGGAACTCCAAAACCTCAAATGTCTTCCTGTTTCTTATTAACTGTAAAAGAAGACAGTATTGATGGAATCTATGATACTTTAAAAAGCTGTGCAAAAATTTCACAAAGCGCAGGTGGTATCGGGCTGAGCATTCATAACGTAAGAGCTACGGGTTCCTATATCCGTGGAACAAACGGTACCTCCAACGGTATTATTCCGATGTTACGTGTCTTCAATGATACTGCACGTTATGTGGATCAGGGCGGTGGAAAACGCAAAGGTTCTTTTGCCATCTATCTGGAACCTTGGCATGCAGATATTTATGAATTTCTTGATCTCCGCAAAAACCATGGTAAAGAAGAAGCCCGTGCACGTGATTTATTCACTGCCATGTGGACCCCTGATTTATTCATGAAACGTGTGGAAGAAAACGGTACCTGGTCCCTGTTCTGTCCGAATGAAGCTCCTGGCCTGGCAGAATGCTGGGGTGAGGAATTTGAAAAATTATATACAAAATACGAAGAAGAAGGAAAAGCACGTAAAACCATACAGGCACGGGAGTTATGGGCGGCTATCATCGATTCACAAATTGAAACCGGTAATCCATACATGCTGTACAAAGATGCCTGCAATTCAAAAAGCAATCAGCAAAACCTGGGTACCATTAAATCTTCCAACCTGTGTACAGAGATCCTGGAATACACTTCTCCGGATGAGATCGCTGTTTGTAACCTGGCTTCCATTGCATTGCCACGCTTTGTGGAAGATGGAAAATTTGATCATCAAAAATTATTTGAAGTAACCTATACGATTACTAAAAATTTAAATAAGATCATCGACCGTAATTATTATCCGGTTGCTGAGGCACGCAACTCCAACATGCGTCACCGTCCGATCGGTATTGGTGTACAAGGATTGGCCGATGCATTCATCTTAATGCGTTTCCCGTTCGATTCACCGGAAGCTATCCAATTGAACAAGGAAATTCATGAGACGATCTATTATGCTTCCATGACAGCATCCAAAGATCTTGCAAAAACAGACGGACCTTATGAAACCTTTGCAGGCTCACCTGTTTCAAAAGGCATTTTCCAATTCGATATGTGGGGTGTAACACCATCTCCACGCTGGGAATGGGATATCTTAAAAGAAGAAGTAAAAACACATGGTGTACGTAACTCCCTGTTGCTGGCACCGATGCCAACGGCAAGTACTTCACAGATATTAGGAAATAATGAATGTTTCGAGCCTTACACTTCCAACATCTACTCCAGACGCGTATTATCAGGAGAGTTTGTGATCGTAAACAAACACTTATTAAAAGATCTTGTAAAATTAGGTATCTGGAATGACCGATTAAAAAACAAAATCATTGCTGCCAACGGATCTGTACAAAACATCAGTGAAATACCTGATAATATCAAAGCATTGTATAAAACTGTCTGGGAAATTTCACAAAAGGTGATCATCAACATGGCTGCCGACAGAGGCGCATACATTTGTCAGTCACAATCATTGAACTTATTCGTTCAGGATGCAAACTTTGCCAAACTTTCTTCCATGCACTTCTATGGCTGGAAAGCCGGTTTGAAAACAGGAATGTATTACCTGCGTACAAAAGCTGCTGCCGATGCTATCAAATTTACAGTTGACGCTGCTGCCGCTAAAGAAACTTCCGGTACAGAAGTTCTTGGAAACGAAGATGTATTGATCATGGAACGTCAACAACAAATAAGTGCCGAACGTCAGGCACTATTGGATGCAGAAAAAGCATCCCAAATCTCTTGTTCGATTGATAACAAGGATGACTGCGAGGCGTGTGGAAGCTAAGCGTTAATAGTTAATTAAATTATTGAAGAAGAACCCTGGTGAATAACCAGGGTTTTTTGTTTATGTACATTTGAGCCAGCTGGTTCGCAAGCAAACAAAAAATCAAAACACATTGAATGTTTCCCTGCAAGGAAGTCAATCCCACAAATCAAGCTGCTATTGCGTCTTCTTTTCTCCCATCCTGCACATCCTGGCAATGCGTCTTTGCCTACGCACGATTACTGCTTTAGATGATCTTTTAGAAGTAAGATGATGATTTCCTTTTTAGTCGTGGTGTTAATTTTTGATTCACGGAAAAAATAATTGTTTTTCGGTTATTTATTTCTATGTCATTTTCTTAAAGACATTTTCAAAACCTCGACCGCTATTTCCACATCATTTTTATTTTTCACAAACATTGTTATCCATCCTGAATCTTTAAATGTATGGTGTTCCTGTACCCACCCCTTTGCCATCAACTCCGCTTTTAGTTTCCGGTTCAGCAACACATCCACCATCCCATTTCCATGAATGTGTCCCAATTCTTTATTTTTATAATTGAATTGTATTCCTCCATACTTATGAATGGAAATCATTACATGTTCTTCTTTGTTCAGTTTTTCTTCTATGCTTTCTATAGCATATGTGATTTCTCGTTTGGAACAAAAGGTGAACATACGCATGAAGGCATCAAACAGGTGAGGCAATAAGGGTATTGCTTTTAAAAACCCCAAGTATCGGGTGACTATGCCGAAAAGTGTCATGAAGGGATTTCGCTTAATTTCTTTATGTGTTTCATTACCCGCAAGTGAACATTGCGAACAATGCTTTCGGCCCAAAGATCATAATACCAGGTCGGAAATACATTTAGTTTGTACCAGCTGTTCCCAATCAATGTTGTAGTACCATTGTGATTATCTTTTAAAAGAAACTGGCCTCGCTGTGTTTCGATGTGACCAATTATTTCCGGATCGGCCGGTTGTTTGACGATGTCAAACGTTAGGTTTTCATTTGGTTTAAAAACAATCATTTTTTCATCGAAAATAATACTGTCGTTAAAAATACATTTCCTGTCAGCACCCTGAAAATATCCGCTTACTGTGGTTTGCATTGGTTGAGGCATTCCGAGGCGGAACATCCAGAAATCCGATTCCTCCTTAATGGGTTCAAATACAACCACATGTTTCCAGATCCTCTCCGGTGTTGCATTGATAATGATCTCATCAGAAACAAGTTTTATATACAAGTGGTCCGCATTCACATCAGCAACAAATAAAATGAACAACAAACCCAGAACGCTTACTTTCAGATTCCGTTTTTTCCGTCGGATGATGATTTCCCCTATCCATAAGCCTAACCAAAAGAAAGCAACTAACAAAGGAAGTACAATGATCAAACAAAATACACCTTCCTTCATAAAATAAATACATTGCAGTAGTAGTACCACCAGATTGAGCGTTGCATACAATAATTGTTCTCCTGTTTTCAGTTTATAATTCTGACTGCAATGAGCGTTAATTATCCCCATTATCATGGGGATAATAATAAAATCGGACGCGACAAATAAGCCGGAAAACATAATATTCATATCATAAAGCCATCTGGTAATGATCATCATGACGAGTGCAAACAGATTCGCAAGCAGGACACCTGTTAATAGTTTTTTTGTTTTCATTGTGAAATTGATTATTTAGACAAGATTAATTTCCATTTATCCGATTCTGCAATTTCCTTAATCACCTTATTTCGTTTTTCCAAAAAACAGCGCATATACCGTAATAAAACAAGCTTTGTGAATACTTTACCCATCACTCCAAAAGGCGCTTCAAACAAAAATTCATCCTTCATCACTGTTTCTTCTCCAACCTGTTCAAAAAAATGCTTGTGTTCCATTTTTTTGAAAATGCCTCTTACCATTTTGTCTTCAAAGAAGAACGGAGATTCAAAAGCTGTAATGCGTGTGGTCAGATGCTGGTAAATTCCAAAATGCCGGGCTCTCCATGTTACTTCCTGATTCAAGCCAATGAGGCCACTTGTTATACCAGCTACAGCCTTTTCATTTGTACTTCCGGTGGATACCATATGCAGGTCGATGCTTCTGGAAAGATCGAAACAGCGCTGAATTGGTGCATGAATACGGGTACTCAGATAAATGACTGGCATATCAGATACGGATTAAATGAGTGATTGCTGTTTGTGCGTCGGGATACTGAAATTGAAAACCTGTTCGTTCTATTTTCCGGGGCAACACCCAACGGCTTTTTAAGATCAACTCGGTTTCCGTGCGAATGATAAAGGCACCTAATTCCAGGAGCCAGGCAGGAGAAGGTAAACCGATGGGCATATGAAAACCTTTACGGATAATGTCCATGAACGCTTTATTTTTCAATGGAACCGGTGCCGTACAATTGATAACCCCTTCAATCTCTTTATGTGCTGCCACCCAGTCGATCATCCTCGCTACATCGGTTTCATGTATCCAGCTCACCCATTGATTGCCATTGCCCTGTTTTCCACCCAGCCCAAACCGGGCCAGGTTACGCAGCCTGGGAAACACACCCTCTTTTTTACCAAGCACCAGGCTGGTTCTGAGAATAACCTTGCGCATGTTTTTAAACACCTCTGTTTCCTCCCAAAAAACCTTTTCCCATTTTTTACATACTTCTACGGAAAATCCCTCTCCGATCACACCATCCTTTTCCGTCATAGGCCTGTCTTCACTATGCCTGTAAATGGTGGCAGAAGCACTTTGTACCCATAAGCCGGGAGGGTTGATGCAGGCAGCTATGGCTGTTGCCAATGCTTTGGTAGAATTAGTTCTGGAGTCGAAAATTTCTTTTTTATTCGTTTCCGTGTAACGACAATTTACATTTTTTCCGCAAAGGTTAATGATCATATCGGCTCCATCCAGTTCCTTTGCCCATGGTCCTTGTGTTTTCGCATCCCAGGTTATGTAGTCAATGTTTTTCGCTCTGCCACTGCAGCCTCTGCTTAACACAATTATTTTTTCTGCGCGATCCGCATAAAATTCACATAAAGCAGTTCCGATTTGTCCTGTGCCTCCTGCGAGTACAATTTTTCTATATTTCTTCATAATGCTGTGAGTATAATGATTAAAACAATGATCCTGTAGATTATCCAGGTGATAGAAGGAAGTAAATTCAGGCCTATGCATTTCATTCGCCTCATGTGTTCCAGAAACATCAATGCTGCAACGAATAAAAAGATGACGGTATAGGAAAACGGGCTGATCAAAACAAGTTTACCGACTCCCATAACAAGCAGCAGGAGAAGAGAAGCTGCAAAAGAAACTGTCATCATATTTCCCAGGTATTCCCATAATTTTTTACGCACAAAAAAAAGGATCACCAGTGACTGGAAAAAGATCTGTCCGCCGCAAATAATGAATTCCCTGTAAAAATTGCTGGGAGGAATACTCATTAAATGATCCGCATAATTGGTAAGAATAAGGGCAGAAAGCAGCCAGGTAAAAAGAAGGTACGCTATGCGGTAGCTTCTATTCAGGTCGGGAATGCAGGTATCATTCGCCTTTTTAGACGGTACGATCACCTTGCGATTGTAAGAGATAAATGCATACACTTTTTTCATCATCCAATAAAAGGGAGTACATTGAAAAATGTATTTTAAAAACGGGAAGCTGTTGGAGATTACCTTGAAAATGCTGTCGACTCCATAGTATACGATACCGTTTGCTTTATCCACCAGTGCCACCTCATTTCTTGCCCTGTTCTTATCCAAATAAATACAGGTTTCCTGTTTCACATCCTGGTAGGGTTCTCTTCCATTTGTATCCAACATCCCTGTTTTTACAAACGTATTGCTATAGGCTGTACACAAGGGACATTGTGCATCAAACAGGAGAACATGATCTTTCAGTAATTTCATAACTTTCAGTATTTATTGAAATATATAATTAAAAAAATTTACTTCATCAGTTTCATAAAAGAGCTTACAAACCAGCTTTCGTCGGCCTTGATAAACAGCTCCAATGTTTTGTCGGCTTTTGCCACCACGTTATTGATCTGGGTAATGGAATCGTTGAATGCTTTTACACGTTTGTCCTTTTTATCGCCTTCTATATCGCTCAATTCCTGCAGTACTTTCAATACAGGCTCCAGCTCTCTTTTCCTTCTTTCTTTTACCACTTGTGTAGCTACCTTCCAGATGTCTTTCTCAGCGGAAAAAAATTCCTTGCGTTCACCCGGTTTCAGTTCTTTGCTAACCAATCCCCAATCCATCAATGCACGGATATTCATATTCGCATTCCCTCTGGAAATATTCAATTCTTCCATAATGTCTTCCGCACTGAGCGCATCAGGCGAGATCAACAACAAGGCATGCACTTGTGCCATGGTTCTGTTGATTCCCCAGCTAGAACCCAAGGTTCCCCATGCCTGAATGAATTTTCCTTTTCCTTCTGTTAGTTTCATGGTACAAATATAAATATACTTTCTGAACTTTCAAATAAAATTGAAAGTTTGTTTTATCTTTTAGATTAATATGTTCTTTTTATCTATGGGCTCGTACTTTCTGAAGATCCGTGATTTTTTATTCTCTTCGTTAACATAATAATTCCAACAACAATGAACAATTCTCCCAGCCAAAATATCCACCAGTCGTAGGCAGATGGCATTGCCGAAGCCGGTTGGTCAGGTGACAATGTGATGAATTTCATCGTATCCAATGAAAATGATAAGATCACGATAAGACTGCCACTTATGAATAACATCCATTCTGCTTGTTCTATCTTGGTTTTATGACCCTTATTGCTGTAATAAACAATGCTGGCAGCAAGGATGATCATTGTTACCGATACAAGGCAAGGTGCTATCACCGGACCGACCCAAGGTACGGGTATGAGAAACAGAATATCCCATGTAAGGAGAGATTCCGGCCAATCCAGCAACACTTTCAGGAACACATAATAAAAAATATCCCAGATAGCAAAACTGAAAATGAAATACGCAAACTTTTCCGAAGCCGTTCTTCCGTTGAGTATTCCGATTGCTACCAGCATAATAACCGTCGCTGCTTCTCTTAATATCTCTGCTTTCAAAATACCGATATCCATGGTAACAAGTGGGAAATCAAATCCACCAGGGTAATATAATTTACGCAGGTACACGACGATCACTGTTTCCATAAAACCCATGGCGATACTGAATAAGGTAAGCCAGGTTATTTTTTTTGTGAGTGACATGGTATTCATGATTTCATTTTTTTTATAAAGACCCATAAACCTCCACTGCTCATACAAAAGCCAATGACAATTGCAGTTAACAAAAACCGATGAGCTTCCATTACACTAGTCTGTTCCTTCAGATCTGCTATTTTTTTTGCTTCCCAACCTAAAAAAAGAATAAGACAGAACACGATAAATAAAGGTATGCTGATAAACGGAAAATAGCGATCCATCAGCTGACGGGGAGAACACCGCTGCAGCATCTCCTTCTCCTGTGCCAGTAAGGGCAACAGAAATAAGAACAGGCTCACGAAAATGGAAAAGAAAAAAATCAAAAAGGAAAATCCAAGTGCCAGGGGAACCGTTATGGAATGATTTCCTCCATAAACCAAAAAGCTACTCAGGAATAATCCTGTGAATCCGCTAAGTATACATTTGAAATACGTACTTAACATTGCATTAAATGATTTCATCGCTTGACTGATTAATGATTATTGTTCTGTTTCATGACGGCCATTGAAGGTGTCAGTGTTTTCAATTCATCATGGATGATATTGCTCTCCAGGTACCAAGATCTCCAATCCAGGTTTTCTTTGTTCTCCAGAAAATAATTTTTCTTTGCATTCCTTCTTCTTTCAAACTCTGTGTAAGGATAGGTAACGGATTTATCGCGTTTGAATTCTTGTTCCTCGATCATGAACAATTGAGACAAATTACTATAGGAAAGCTCCAGTAAATAATCCACCTGCAATTGCTTTGCATTATGAATATTATAATCAGTAATGATGCGATCCCAATTGATGAACATGGAGAACTGCAGGACACTATAAAACAACCAGCCGTTTATCCGGAATAAATACATATTTGTTTTATGACTCCGGATTTTTATTGCCGTTGTTACTAACCCGATCAGCGACAAAAGCAGGTAAACATATACACCTATTCGCTTATAGGTTAAGCCATATTCGTTTACATATATATTATTCCGGAAAGCGGTTGACAGGATCATGAATACATTTTGCGCGATCCAGAAGTATGCAAGCAATTTGATCGTTTTATTTTTTTCCGAAAAATTCAGTGCTCCACGGAAATAAAACAAAATGATGAGGACGGCGCAAATGATGGAGGTAATCAGCATTCCTGTTCCCTGATGAACAAAGGCTGAATAAGTAACACCTTTCGGCAAGGTACGATCCAGCAGAAATCGTATATCCAATATATTTACACTTAATAGCAGCAGGTTTAAAAGCAGGAACAACCATTTGCCGGAAAACTCTCCATCTGTAACAGAAATATTTTTACCGAATAAACGGATCGACTCCGTATTCAAAGGATCAATGTCATTTGTGGTGTTTCGTTCCCAGTTGCTAATCGCTTCGATCGGGTGATGATAAAAGAAACCATATGCCAGCACCAGGCCTCCCAATGTAAACAGGATCCATTTCATGGATATGAAATCCAGGTTCAGACCCTCTATAAAATCATTGAACAGGGCATTGGAAGAACGATACATGAAAAAGAACAAAACGGTAATCAAGAGTGGAATAACGATCAGTCTTCCCTTTTTTTGGAAAGTCGGCTGTTCTTTCTGCATCCGGCTTTGCCAGTCCATGATCATCTGAACAATGGATGATGCATAGGAATAAGAAGAGAACAGCAAGGCAGCGATCACCGACGTTTGGGTGTTATAACTTAGTGCAGAGAGCATACTCAATGAAATAAGATTTGCCGTAACCGCCAATCCGTTTCCATAGTAACTGATACCTATTGCCGACAGCAGGCTGCCACATGCTGCGAGCATCCAGTATACACTTTTGATCCGCGTTTTATCATTTATCAATAAGATAGTTACCAGCAGTAAATTGAACAGCAAAAAATTAATTCCTGCTGTTTGTTGATAGAAGAGATAACTGTACGCTGCAACTGTTATCGCTAAGATCCAATCATTTTTTTTCATGGTATTTTATTTTTTATTTATTTGTTTTTTCTATGCAATCCCCTTATGTAGCCGATAAAATTAAAAGTACTTTGAATTTCAAAGTATTTATATAAAAAAATTTAATTCCTGCTTTTCAATAAATTTTCAAGCGCATTTAAATGATCACCAAACGCTTTTCTTCCCTGCTTTGTAATGCTGTAGGAGGTATTTGGTTTTTTACCGACAAATTGTTTTTTTACCTGCACATAATCCATCTTTTCCAATGCAGCAATGTGACTGGCTAAATTACCATCTGTTATATTCAGCATTTCTTTCATTGTACCAAAATCGACCCATGCGTTTACCATCAGTATGGACATGATGCCCAACCTTATCCTGCTCTCAAATGCTTTATTCAGATCCTCAATGTATTTTTTCATTTCTCATATTTATTGTACATAACCATTCCATAAATGATATGAAGTACACCAAATCCTATTGCCCAAAATACCAGTCCGTAACCAATATATACGGAAGAAACCAATCCCAGACCAATTTCACAGATTCCTAAATAACGGATATCATCCAATGTGTATTTGCTGGCATTGATCAGTGACAACCCATAAAATACAAGCATAGCGGGGGCTATTAATCCGACCAACCCGTGATATAAAAGTATCAGGCAAAATAATCCGCCTGTCACCAGGGGTATGAGCAGATTGATCAGCAATCGCTTTGCGGTTGCATCCCAATAGGAATGTCCTTTTTGTTTGGCTTTACGAATGGTTAAAATAATCCCTGTAACGAGTGATGCTGTTAATACTAAGAGGGCATCTGTAATAAAGAAAATATAAAAATCATAATTGATTCCACCGGTAGCAGTCCTTCCATAATCGTAATAGGAAGCAGATCCGTTTGATGAGGGCACCTGTGTCATTAAATAATAATATCCTGCCAGTGCACCTATAATGGCAAACAATCCTGCCGCAACACCTGAAAGACCACTCAGGGAAATAAAACGGGAAGAGCGTTCCATCAATGAACGTATTTGGGACAGGTTCTCTAAATGCTCATTTTGTTTATCCATGTTATTTAGATTAAAAGTACTTTGTATTGCAAAGTTACAAAATAGTTTATACATCCATCAAAAAAGAAGTGTTTTTTTTATTTTGGTTTTATTACTGCTCCGGCGAAACTTTATCGCCTTAAACTCGTTTTGCATTCCCTGAACCATTAATTCAAGCCAAACGACCGTTAACTAAAAAAGCAATGGCTCCAGGCCAATAAATCAATACATTTACTTAAATCAAACCTTTCCGATATGAAAATAAAATTACTCCTGAGTTTTTCGTTCTTCCTTTTTTTGCTGATTGATAACTGTGTTGCCCAGGGAATCTCGTATACATCCGGTACAGAATTCGTTAATAAAAACGGTGCTTTCAAGTATGTTATTGGTGAAAACCAATCTTCCTTTTATGTTCTGCGCCTCGGTACAAAAGGATCCGGTGTACAGAACAACATTGAAAAATACAACAAAAAAACCTTCCAACTGGAATGGGTAAAAGATGTTGCCTTTGAAAAGGACCTTGGCGACAATATTCCCAGTGGTAATGCACTGCGGTCTCATGTTGTACTGGTGAAAGATAAGATCTACTTTGTGCTTTCTTTGCTTGAAACACGTAAGAACCAGCGCAGTGTATATGTTAAATCCATAAGAGCTGATAACGGTGCTGCGTTAGGAACAGCACAACTGTTAGCCAAAGAAGAGGATTATAAATCAACAGAAAAATTTTCGGTTTCATTTTCTCCGGATACCACCCTTATTCTGATCAAAAGTGGATTTGTTCCTACAGAAAGAAGAGGAACAAAGTCGGTAATTGCCTCCTTTGTTTGCTATAAGAATGTAAAACTGATTGATCTTGCAACATCCAAAGAAATTTTTACGAAAGAGATGCCGCTTTCAGACAGTAAAGGAGAGTTGGCCATTACCTCTGTAAACACAGATAATAACGGAAACCTTTTATGTATTTATGCACATCTGAATAAGCCTAAAGATTTATTTGGCACCATTTCCATTGATGCCAGCGGACCCGGATTGGGTAAAATCCCGGTTAATAGTACACAGTTGCTGGCATTTGATCTGAACATCAAAGTCAATGAAAAAGCTTATTTACTCACCAACACACTGGAATACGAGAAAAATTTCAATTATGCTGTTATCACCGGTATTTTTGTTGATTACACCTGCAAAAAGTGTGAACGCAGAGAAGGTACTTTTTTCATGAAAGTAGATCTTAATCAATCCAAAATATTGGTGAAAGAAGTTCAATACTTTGATGATAAGTTACACGAATACTATAAAGAGCTGTTTGAAGGCGGAAACAGTTATGAACGGCTTGTATCCGTTACCTCTGTCATAGATAAAACAAACGAGGACATTTATAATATTTCGGTAGGTTATCGT
>CAZMRM010000081.1:0-11609 GCA_964568515.1 uncultured Chitinophaga sp.
CATTACTAAACATCGGGTTAGGTTATGATTTTTATTTAAGCAAAGACAGTCTTAAATATAAAGATAACCGACTTACTGTCATGGGAGCATTTACCTCCAATTCTTTTCAAAAAGATCAGTTTAAACTGGGATTGGAATACGGCTGGAAAAATATATTAATGATACGTGCCGGATATGCCCTTGAAAAGGGGATTTTCAGCAGTTCTGACAGAACAACGGTATATACAGGTCCTTGTGCCGGATTTTCACTTGAAATTCCTTTCGGAAAAAATAAATCCACATTCGGAATAGATTATTCATATACGGCAACCAATCCTTTTCAGGGAACACATGCAATAGGTGCCAGAATAAATCTATAATTTTTTTATATATTTGTAAAATAAAGGGAGAGAGTCTGACTATGGCAGATTCTCTTATGTTTTATTATGGTTAATAAATCTGAATATCATGTCTCAAATATCATATTTTACAGAAGAAGGATTAAAGAAGTTAAAAGATGAATTGCATCATTTGAAGGTTCACGAACGCACCTCTATTTCAAAACAAATAGCTGAAGCGAGAGATAAAGGAGATTTATCGGAGAATGCGGAATATGATGCAGCAAAAGAAGCACAAGGTCTTTTGGAACTGCGTATTTCTAAATTGGAAGAAATACTTGGAAACGCACGTCTTATTGATGAATCCACGCTTGATTTGTCAAAAGCACTCATACTTTCCAAAGTGAAAATTAAAAATGTGAACAATGGGTCAACAATGACCTATACGCTTGTTGCAGAAAATGAAGCCGATCTGAAGGCTGGGAAAATATCCGTTGACTCTCCTATAGGAAAGGGCTTACTTGGAAAAAAAGTTGGTGAAGTGGCTGATATAAAGGTACCTTCCGGGGTCATGAAGTTTGAAGTCATTGAAATTTCACGTTAATGGGAAGTATATTCAGCAAAATAATCCGGGGGGAGATCCCTTGTCACAAGATTGCAGAAGATGAAAAATTTTTTGCGTTTCTGGATGTTTTTCCATTGGTTCCGGGTCATGTGTTGGTAATTCCTAAAAAGGAAATAGATTATATTTTTGATATAGAAGATGCCGATTTAGCAGGGATGATTGTATTTGCAAAGCAAGTAGCCAAAGTGCTAAAAAAAGCCATTCCCTGCAAACGAATTGGAGTTTCGGTAATAGGCCTGGAAGTACCTCATGCACATATTCATTTAGTACCTATGAATTCAGCGGATGATCTGAATTTTACCCGTCCTAAGTTAAGTCCTTCACAGGAAGAGTTAAAACAAATTGCAGAAAAAATAAGAGCAAAATTTTAACTACAATTTTTTACCCGGATTATCGGCAATAAAAGCTTTCCAACCGCTGTATGTTTTTTTATCTCCCATCGGCTTGCGTTGAAAATAATGACATACCGCAGCAGCCAATCCATCTGTGGCATCTAAAAAATCAGGGGATTCTTTAAAGTTCAGTAGCGATTTTAACATGGCACTGACCTGCTCCTTCGAAGCATTCCCGTTCCCTGTAATGGATTGTTTTATTTTTTTAGGCGAATATTCATTAACCGGTATGTTTCTGGACAATGCTCCTGCAATGGCCACACCTTGAGCTCTTCCCAATTTTAACATCGATTGTACGTTTTTACCGAAAAAGGGAGCTTCTATCGAAAATTCATCCGGTTTATATTCATCAATTAAAGAAAGGATGCGTTCAAAAATCTTTTGTAGCTTCAACGCATGATCTGTATATTTTTCAAGGCGCAAAACCCCCATGACAATTAGTTTCATCTGATTCCCCTCAATATGTATGAGTCCATAACCCAATATATTTGTTCCTGGATCTATCCCCAAAACTATTTTATCTGTTTTCATGTGTGTGCCTCAGCCTCTTTTTTATTAATATTGTGGATAATGAATAACCTGATGGATAAGCGGTTTTACAAAGTTATAAGTCTTTTTATTAAGACAATACTATTGCTCGCTTCATTTTATTACGTCATTCAGAAATTATCAACACACAATGCATTTACAGCTTATTATGCGATCTCATTTTCACCACGGGTTATTGGTTATTTAATAACAGCGGTTATTCTTATGTTCGTTAATTGGAACCTGGAAGCTAAAAAATGGCAGGTACTGATTGCCCGGTATGAAGTCATCTCTTTGAGGCAATCACTTCAATCGATTTTTGCAGGAGTAACAATCAGTATATTTACTCCCAATCGTGTTGGAGAATTTACAGGAAGAATATTTTTTTTGAAAAAAGCAGATAAGTTTATTGCCTCTATAAGGAGTCTGGTCGGAAGTTTTACACAACTGGTAATAACCATCATTTTTGGATTATTCGCAGTGGGGTTATATGTATTTAAGGGGTATGACAAAGTGGTACCTCTTTTATCCATTTTAAATTCTGAAAAAAAGTACATGCCCGTTCTTCTGCTTTTATGTGCAGCCGTTTCTTTGATGATTATCATCAGAGGATTTTTCTTTTCAAAATTCAGGTATTACTTTAAAGAAATTTTTACGATAAAAAGAAGGGATCTCATGCAGGCGTTATGGCTATCCATCCTGCGTTATATTGTTTTTACGTTCCAGTATTTTTTGCTTCTAAAAGCTGTTGGTATTGAGATTCAATTTTTTCAGTCCTGTATTTTTATTTCCATTATTTTTTTAATTAATGCGGCCATTCCTTCTTTCGCATTAACAGAAATTGTGGTTCGTAGTGCTGTTGCTGTTTATGTTTTTGGAGCATTTCCTTATTCGCAACCTGTATTGGTTGCTTCGGCTTCACTTTTATTATGGATGATCAACCTGGCAATTCCTGCTTTAATCGGAAGTGCTTTTATTGGAAAATTTCAATTTTTTAAAGCGCATTGATTGATGGAAATGATCATTCAAATAGTAATGGTGTTATTAGTGATTATTTCATTATTATATGTAGTGGTCATCGGACTGTTGGGTTACGGATGGATAAAAACGCCTGAACAAACAAATATGAATGATGAATTGACCCGGAAGGTTTCAGTGATCATCGCTGCAAGGAATGAAGAATATAATATTGCCCTGTGTCTTCGGGCACTGGTCAATCAATCCTATCCAACCAGCCATATGGAAATCATTGTGGTGGATGATAATTCGGAAGATGCTACCTCCAAACATATAAAAAGGTTTGCCGAGCAATATCATTTTATAAAGCATCTGTCTTTACACGAAAAGGATGGGGAACTTGGTAAGAAAAAGGCATTAGAAAAAGCAATAAAACAGTGCTCAGGTGAATTGATCATTACAACCGATGCTGATTGTATCATGGATATGGATTGGATCCGGCTAATGGTTTCTTTTCAAGCAAAGGAAAACGCAGAATTAATTGTTGGTCCCGTTTGTTTTCACCGCGAAAAAACGGTATTTGAAAAAATGCAAAGCCTGGAATTTATTTCTTTGGTTGCCTGTGGGGCAGGAGCCCTTTATTTTAATAAAGCCATTTTATGCAATGGAGCCAATTTAATGTATACGAGAAAAGCTTATCAGGAGGTGAATGGTTTTGAAGGCATCAATAGCAGCCCATCTGGAGACGATGTGCTTTTAATGTATAAGATCGGAAAAAGATACAAGGGTAAAATTAAATTTTTTAAAAATAAGGACGCCATTGTTTATACTAAAGCCAGGAAAAATTTAAAAGACTTTTTACAACAAAGAAAACGGTGGACCTCCAAAAAAGTTGCTCAACTAAACAGTAGTACCATCTTCATTTCTTTTCTCGTTTATCTTTATAATTTGCTTCTTCTGGGTTTACCTGTTCTTTACTTTAGTTCTCCACATTGCGATTGTACAGAAGTATCTTTTTTGAAAACCTGGTTGTTTATTTTTCTCAGCAAATGTGTAATTGATTTTTTGTTATTACTTTTAGCTTCATCCTTTTTTCAAAAGAAAAAATGGTTGTTGTTTTTTATCCCTGAACAACTGATATATATTCCATATGTAGTCATTATAGGTTTACTGGGAATTGCTGGTGGATACAAATGGAAAGGAAGGAAAATAAAAAAATAATGTCGGAAAAAAAAGACGGTCGATCGCATTCACTTTCTTATGCTGCTTGGTTACGCATAAAAAAAAATAAGCTGGCAGTGCTGGGTTGTGTAATTATCGCGATTTGTTTATTGGTGGCTATCTTAGGCTATTCCATCACTCCCGATTCTACACCAGATGCTAATAACCAATTACTGGAAATTTCAAAAAAACCTCCTGGATTTGAAGTGGTCATGTTACAAATACGTAAAAATGAACCCTCCCATAAAACAAATTTTATTAAAAAGATGATTATGGGTGAACAAAGCGACTTTCGTTCAGTGCCCTTGTCATCCTTTTATTTTAAAGATGATAAAATCATTTGCAAAGAGTATAACACCTCCAGTAAAAAGCAAACAGAAATTAGTTTCAACCTGGCAGACGTGGTTTATGCAGTTAATTCTGACAGTGCCATTCGCATGGATTCAAAAAATGGTTATATAGAATTTTATGAATTGAATACGGATCAAAAAATAAAAATGACCATTGCCCAGTTGCAAACGAAGGTGAAGGATGAATACATAATTACAAAAAAATTTATTTTGGGTACTGATCCTTACGGTCGGGATTTGCTGAGCAGATTATTATTAGGCACACGTGTTTCCTTTTCTGTTGGTTTTATTTCTGTGTTTATTTCCGTATTTATAGGAATGTTTATAGGTGCAATAGCTGGTTATTACAGAGGCAAGGTCGATGTATTTATTGTTTGGTTCATCAATGTTGTTTGGGCCATACCAACATTGCTGCTGGTGATTGCGATCACGCTGGCTTTAGGAAAAGGTTTCTGGCAGGTGTTTATTGCAGTAGGGCTTACCATGTGGGTAGAAGTGGCACGTGTAATACGCGGACAGGTAATGAGTTTACGGGAAAAAGAGTTTATAGAAGCAGGACGTGCTTTAGGGTTTATGAATATCCGTATCCTATTCAGACATGTACTTCCAAATGTGATGGGGCCCGTTATTGTTATTGCTGCTGCTAATTTTGCTGCTGCAATTTTAACAGAAGCAGGGTTAAGTTTTTTAGGAATAGGTTCTCAGCCGCCAACTGCTTCCTGGGGTGCAATGATCAGTGCCCACAGAGGATATATTATCAGTGATGCATCTTACCTTGCTTTTCTTCCGGGAATAGCGATTGCGATTCTTGTTTTATCTTTTATTCTTCTTGGTAACGGACTAAGGGATGCCTTGGATACACGATCAGTAGATGACGACCAGATAATGATTTAAAAAAAGCTGTATTCCGGTTGAAATACAGCTTCTGATAATTTCTTTGTATTGTTTACTTTGTCTTTGTCAAGATCTAAAACGGAAGATCGTCTTCTTGTGAAGCTGCTGTGAAGGATGCGGCAACATTGTTCATACCTGATGAACTATTAGTTGCTGCATTGCTTCCGCCTTCTATTCTCCACGCTTCCAATGTATTAAAATATTTTACTTCATTTTTTGGCGAAACCCATTCACGACCGCGTAGATTGAAGTGCACCTTAATTTCGTCTCCAACGTTGTATTGATCAATAAGACTGCACTTGTCTTGCGTTAACTGAAAAGAAATATGTTGCGGGTACTGAGATGAATTATCCGAAAGCACAAACTCTCTTTTTCTGAATTTTTCTGATACTTGTTGCGCATCGCCTTTCACTTTTAAGATTCCTGTAATGTCCATAGATATATAGTTGTTGTTGATTGATTACAATGTAATTAATAATTTTCAGATAATAAAATTTTCCAGGCTTCTTCAACCCTTCCTTCATCCAGCAATTTTTTTGCAATACTGTGTATTAATTCATTGCTGAGTGGTGATCCTTTTCCATGATCGTTTAAAACATCTTTCATGGATTGTGAGTTTTTATAGCTGATCACATCTTCCTTCGTAGGCTGTTTTTCCACGTTACCCAACTGACCAAGATTATTTCCTGTTAATATGGATGATTTGCGGATATGTTCCGGTAACTGATCAATACCGATCCCTAGGTTTAAAATTGGTTTGGTGACTTCAAATAGTGCAGGACCATTTGTTCGGCTGTACCAGTTTCCGCCTAACCGGGCAACAAGGTCAATTTTTTTAGGATCTATTTGATTATTTGCATCCAGTACATGCTCACTGACGTGCATCAGGACCACTTCACAGATGATCAGATTTCCGGCTCCTCCTTGTGTTCCCAGTTCAATTACCTGCTTTACTTTGCATTCCAATTGAGCGGGGGATTCTTTTACACGGAAAGGTTTAACCAATTCTGATTTAAGTGGAGTAAATCCGGCCTTTTCAAACTCATTGACACCTTTTTCATATTCGGTACTGGCAAGAGAAGTTTGCTGAACCATGTCATAGTTCACGACATTGATTACCACTTCCGGCACTTCCTTTACATTGTCATAAGTATGTTTGGTAAGTCCTGTACGGCCGCTCAAGGCCGGAGAAAAGATAGCAATAGGAGGATTGGCACTGAAAACATTGAAAAAACTAAAGGGTGCCAGATTCGGATTTCCGTCTGCATCCACTGTACTTGCAAATGCAATGGGACGTGGAGCCACGGCACCCAGCAAATAGCTGTGCAGCACAGGTGTTTTTACTTGTTTAGGGTCAATTCTCAGCATAGGAACTAAATTTTAGCAAAAATAAAATTAAAATTTAAGGAATGGAAAATTTGTTATCAACCGGATTGACCGTCTATTATAGAGTCGTTATTTTAGTGAATGAAAAAAGCAGGAAGAAAATCACAAAACTTTCAAAAAAAATCCTTGCATTTCAGTTTAAAACTATATCTTTGCAATCCAATTTTAATAAAGCTGCGGATGTGGCGTAATTGGCAGCCGCGCCAGACTTAGGATCTGGTGCCTCACGGTGTGGGGGTTCGAGTCCCTTCATCCGCACAGCATCCGCTGGGAACTTCAGTGAAAGCGGGCAGTGTTCACTAAAGGTGAATAATAAATTAAACCGTAAACAGCTGCTGTTTACGGTTTTTTTTATAAAAGGCACAAAGGGAAATGTGTTTTGAAGTTAGTGGATGGATTCCGGCATCACTTAAAATAACAATTTCTGATAAATAATTAAAGCAGACAACTACCTGGTTAGGTAATTCTAATACCTTCTTTTAGGTATTGCCCTTCCCCTTTTCCTCTACTATTTTTGTTGTATAATAAAATAAAGAGGGTAAGATATTCATGCAGACACGATCATTATTCAATCAGCTTGTAGTAGAATGTCCGCCCGTTACCTGCTTTTTTGATATAGAATTCAAGAAAAAAAAGTGTTGTAAAAAATATAAAAAGGGAAAGCAATGCGGCAAATGCCCCAAATTAAAAGCATTGCAGGCTTTAAATTAATAACAACTCGTGTATGTGTAAGTATAAAATTCTGTATCATTCCAACAAAGGCTATATTGGAGAATGTCCTAACTGCCAACAAATTCAGCTCGCTTACGGTACCTCAGCACTTAATTTTGATCCAGCCCAGTACCATAATTTTTATAAATTATTGCTGGAAAAACAAAAAGAAGTGAAGAACGAGCAGAACAAAAACCGGAAACTAATTACATTATCAACAGAGTATGCAGGCTTTTCACTGGTTTTAAGTGTTTCGGAGCTGAATGAACTTGTACAAATGCTGTCCCAGGCTAATTTTGAAAACGAGGTTCAGTTACTTATCTCTTCTATCAATAAATAGTTTACCTGATCGTTTTTTGGAAGTTTTGAACAATCTGGGATCTATTTACCTATGATAAATTAGTGTTTGTCTATCAACTTTTAAGCTTATTCGAAGACGATTTTGGTTATAAAGTGGCTGAAATGCAGTTAAATAAAGAAAAACAACAAGAATGAAACTTATTCCGTTTATTTGACGTATCTTTGTGTCAGTTATTAATTAAAAAAACAAGTATTATTAAAATGAAAAATGGAATTGTAAAATTTTTTAATGAGACAAAAGGATTTGGATTCATTAAAGCAAGTGACTCTAATGAAGAATTCTTTGTTCATGTTTCTGGATTGAAAGAAGAGATTCGTCAAAATGACGAAGTTCTTTTTGAGGTACAAGAAGGAAGAAAAGGTTTAAATGCAGTGAATGTAAGATTAGCATAATTATATTAAACTAAGATTTTTACCGAAAAGTCCCGCTTTTTCAAAAAGCGGGGCTTTTTTGTTTTCTTAAGTCCGGTATTCCTCATAATCTCAAAACTTTTCGTACTTTTGTAGCCCTTAAAAAAGACAAAAATAAACCATACATTAAATTTAACATTACAAACGATGAACATCACACAGGAAAATATTGATGAATTAAATGCGGTACTTAAAGTTAAAGTAGAAGCAGATGATTATTTACCAAGAGTTGAAAGTGCATTGAAAGAACATCAAAAAAGAGCTGCTGTACCCGGTTTTCGTCCAGGGAAAGTTCCTTCAGGAATGATCCGTAAAATGTATGGAAAATCTATTCTTGTGGATGAAATCAATAAATTGTTGAATGATTCATTGTACAAATATTTGAATGAAAATAAAATAGAAGTACTTGGAAATCCTTTGCCAAAAAGAGATGCTCAAATTGATTGGGATAATCAAAAGGATTTTGAATTTTTATACGAAATGGGACTTGCTCCCAAATTTAGTGTCGAACTTTCTCCAAAAGATAAATTCAGTTATAAAACAGTAAAAATTGATGAAGATCTTGTCAATAAATACATCAATGATGTAGCAAAACGTTATGGAAAAGTAGAGCAGGTGGAGGTTTCAACAGATGCCGATCTATTGACTGGTGATTTTGTAGAGTTGGATGCTGCCGGCGAAATTTTACCGGGAGGCTTATTCAAAACAGGGTCCATTTTCCTGGAAAGAATCAAAGATGAAACAGTAAAAAAGCAACTGACCGGTTTAAAAAAAGATGATAAAACGGTGTTGGAAGCACAAAAAATATTTGAAAAACCTGCTGACCTGGCTGCATTGCTTGGGATTGATACCGCAGCGGCTGAAAAACTGACTTCCAAATTACAATTTAATGTAAAAAGTGTGAGCCACCTTTCACCTGCAGAAGTGAACCAGGATTTTTTCAATAAAATTTATGGAGAGGGAGTCGTAAATTCTGAAGAAGAATTTAGAGCAAAGGTTAGACAAGAGCTGGGATCCATATTCGTAAATGATAGCGAACGCAAATTTTACAATGAAGTGGTGGATCATTTAATGAATAAAGTAAACATCAATTTACCAACCGGTTTTTTAAAACGCTGGATCATGGCAGTGAATGAAAAACCGGTAACCATGGAACAGGTAGATGCCGAATTTGATAGTTATGCCAAAGGGTTAAAATGGCAGTTGATCGAAAATAAAATCATCAAAGAAAATAATATACAGGTTACCAAAGAAGAGGTGATCGATCATACCAAAGAATTGATCCTTCAGCAATTTGGTAAATTCAACCCGGTACCTATGGAAGATGAAGAGCTGAACCAAACAGCACAACGGGTACTGGCCAATGAAGAAGAAGCAAAAAAGTTGTACGAAAAATTGTATGGTCAAAAAGTATTGGATCTGTTCAAATCCAAATTTACTATTGAAAACCAGGAGGTGTCACACGACGACTTCTTTAAAACTGCCAATTAAGCATTAAAAATTTTCAGGTTTAAAAATTGATTGTTATCTTTCAAAAATTTTAAAATTCACTTTAAACCCAATTTACTATGTTTGATAAGAACGAATTCCGCAAATACGCTGTAAAGCATAAAGGCATTAGTGGTAATACATTTGATTCGTACACAAAGCACACTATTTCAAATGTAACACCTTATATCATTGAAGAGCGTCAGTTAAACGTAGCCCAGATGGACGTATTTTCGCGTTTGATGATGGATCGTATCATCTTTCTTGGGACGGGTATTGATGATCAGGTGGCAAACATCATTCAGGCACAGCTGCTTTTCTTACAATCGGTAGAGGCAAATAAAGATATTCAGATTTACTTAAATAGCCCTGGTGGCTCTGTATATGCGGGATTGGGAATTTATGATACCATGCAATACATTACACCGGATGTAGCTACAATCTGTACCGGAATGGCCGCTTCTATGGGGGCTGTTCTGATGTGTGCAGGAACAAAAGGAAAACGTGCTGCATTAAGACATGCACGTGTTATGATTCATCAACCATTAGGAGGAGCAGAAGGACAAGCTTCTGATATTGAAATTACAGCTCGTGAGATCCAGAAACTGAAAAAAGAATTGTACAACATTATCGCACATCACAGCGGACAACCATTTGACAAAGTATGGGCCGATAGTGATCGCGACTATTGGATGACTTCTGAAGAAGCCAGACAATATGGTATGGTTGACGAAATTTTAGTTAGATCTAAATAATAGCAGTTTTCAATAATAAAATAATGGTTAATGACGTCATTGTCATTAACCATTATTTTTTAGTTACCGTATGCCATAGCCTTCAAAAGTAGGCTGTACTATGAGATAACGCTGCATATCCCAGACACTTGCTCCACATCAAGAAATGTGGCAGATTCACTAAAAAGTAATTATTAAAAAATGGCAAAAGAAGAAAAAGAAATTAAATGTTCATTTTGTGGACGGAGTAAACAGAATACAGATGTGCTGATTGCCGGAATTACAGGACACATTTGTAACCATTGCGTTAATCAGGCACAAACAATTGTAAAGGATGAAATGGGACAACGGTCCAGCACTTCTATGTTTAGCGCTGTCCATTTACTGAAACCACATGAGATTAAAAATCATTTGGACGAATATGTAATCGGACAAGATGATGCTAAAAAAGTATTATCCGTTGCTGTGTATAATCATTACAAACGATTACTTTTATTACAGCAATCCAAAACACCCTTGAAAGAAGAGGTGGAAATAGAAAAATCAAATGTAATTATGGTTGGTGAAACCGGTACAGGTAAAACCTTGTTGGCCAGAACCATCGCAAAGGTACTCAATGTGCCTTTTTGTATTGCTGATGCAACAGTGCTGACTGAAGCAGGTTATGTAGGTGAAGATGTTGAAAGCATTTTATCACGATTGTTACAGGCTGCCGATTTTGATGTTGCAGCAGCAGAAAGGGGAATTGTCTTTATTGACGAGTTGGATAAAATTGCGCGCAAAAGTGACAATCCATCCATTACACGTGATGTTTCAGGAGAAGGAGTACAGCAAGGATTATTAAAATTGCTGGAAGGCTCTATTGTTGGAGTCCCACCTCAGGGTGGAAGAAAACATCCAGAACAAAAAATGGTTCAGGTAAATACAAAGAATATTTTATTCATTTGCGGGGGCGCTTTCGATGGAATTGCACGCAATATCGGAAGCCGGCTTCAGACTCAGGCAATCGGATATAGTGTAAATAAAGAGAAGGCCGAAATTGATAAGGCAAATCTGCTGCAATACGTATCTCCACAAGATTTGAAAAGTTTTGGACTGATTCTGGAACTGAATTTAAAGCAGATGTTTCAAAATATTTTGAAAAGAATAAAGTTAATTTAGTTTATGCCAAACCAGGAAGACACAGACAAATGGCAATTGTTGAAAGGACAAACCAATATCTAGGCATAATGTTA
>CAZMRM010000082.1:0-1800 GCA_964568515.1 uncultured Chitinophaga sp.
CTTGTCCGGCATCCGCAACCGGAAGCGGATTAATCACCACTATAACGGTATCCACATCGCTTATACATCCATGCTTTGTCTCTGTTATATAAAGTGTATCGGTTTTTGTATTAACAGGTGTATAAACAGTCCCTATGTGCAGCGTATCTTTCAGATCTGCATCATCGAACCAGGTATAGGTACCTCCTGTCCCATCTGCTGTTATCGGTCCCGGTAATTCACCGTCACAATAGGGCACATTGTTCAGTACTCCTGGTGTAACAGGTGTATCAAATTTTTTTATTTCAAAATTCTCTGTCGTATCCTTGCAACCATTTGCATCGGTTACGATAAGATAATAAGATCCCGGCCCCATTGTGTTAAGATCAGAGCTGGTAGTGGATGTAAACACGCTGGTAGCTGGTGGAGTATACCATTCATAGTGAAAGGCAGGCTTTCCTCCGTTGACGGTTATGCCGGTAATGGCACCGGTAGATTTATCACAATCCGTATTGCTGACAACCGGATTTCCTGTATCCAGGATGGGTGGTGCATAAATGGTGACCTCAACAGAATCAATGGAATTACCACTGTCGCAACTAGCATCCGAAGCTTGCAAATAAGTCATATATGTTCCCGGAATCATATAGTCAATAACATGTGGCCCAATGGTAGTTGCAGTTCCCGGAATACCTGGAGCAAATGTCCAGGTCAATGCATCATAATTGGTGGAGAGGTTTCCATTATATGTGATCTTTTCACCGGTACAGACTTCTTTCGCCGTGCTGGCGGTGATCACGGCTTTAGGTCCAGCAAATGTTCCCGTACCTCCGAATTTTACGGTGAACCCTTCCGCTGTAGAAAAATTGCTGATCATTAGCAGATAGGTTCTTCCGGCTACCATTTCAACGAATTTTAAATATCCATCGATAGTACTGGGCCGAGGGCAGCCTGCCACCTCATCTATATCAAAAGAAGTGCTGTTCAGGCCAATAATTCCATTTGGAATATTAGGACAATCAGATGCATTACATCTTAATATATTACGCGGTCCACAGGGATCGGTACCGTTACCTGCCAACTCATACAATAAAAAATCCATATCGTTTAACGGATTGATCGGGATGATATCAAAGGTAAGTGTTCCGGATTGTTCACAGGTCCATTTGTACCAGGACGAATTTTTTTCTGTTGATGTTACGGGCTGATCGGTCCCAAAGCAAGATGATTGTTCAATTTCAAATTTATTTTTTCCACCACCTTCCAGACCGGATACTTTCACATCCGATTTATCACATAATTTTACAGCTCCGTCACAGTCTGCACCAGGTTTTACAGTTGGCGTATAATTAGAAATACATAGTTTAAATGTTCCCTGGTTGGCATCAGTTGTACTGACCCGTAAATAATACGTATTCCCTTTTATCAAAGAATTGGCATACAGAACGATAAAATTGGTGGTGGTGGTTTTACAGGCGTGCTGTACGATAGCTCCACAATTGCCACTGTACAATGCAACCTGGGGTCGTTTGATGGAACCTGGAGTTCCGCCGCCTTCAACTGAAAGCTGCACATCTGTTCCAGCGGCTATAAAGTAAAACCAGACATCTGCTGTGGCATTGGCTTGCCAGCAGGCAGGAGTTGGCCATGTACTGGTGTCCGCATTCACGTTTGTAAATTGTCCGGCATTCGAACAATAGTTAATAAGATTGGTAATTTGAACGGCCCCTTCGCAGTCATTACCTTGTGCTTGTATTCGAAGATTTGAAATAAGAATTACAAGAAACACACAAACACACTTACATCAACATGCATACATAC
>CAZMRM010000082.1:1810-11576 GCA_964568515.1 uncultured Chitinophaga sp.
AGGATCTATAGAATTTCATGATGCAAAATTTAATCTAAACACTAATATAATAAAATTAGTGAGGTCAAAAGTACATCTTTTTATTAAATTATTGCCGGGGAGCCTGATTTAACAACCCGAATCCTTTGGCAGCGCGACAAAAAAAGCCCGGGTTATATAGAATAACCGGGCTTTCTTCCGCAAATAAAATTTAATTAATCACTCTACTGTTTTACCAGCTTCTTTACAACTTTGTTGTTACCAAACGTCACTGTTACAAAATAGATCCCTGCATTCTGATTGCTCAGATCAAATGTATGATGAATGATACCCGTTGAATTTCTTATCCATTCTTTTGCTATTGACTGACCTACTACATTATTGATTTCAACCTGTACAACACTTTCTGTTGTTCTGAAATTTAAATCAACATTTCCTGAAGTAGGATTCGGAGAAACCACTAATTCATACGCATTATTCAGATCATTAACAGATGTCGTACTGCTGATGTTCACATTATCAACATATACCGGTTGGCCGAAATGTCCGCGATTCTGGAATACCACCTGAACACTGGCCTGCCCGACATAAGCACTCAGATCAATTGTTTCTTTTCTCCATTGTGTACTGGTAGGAACAAATTTAGGTTGTGCCTTGTCTGTTGTTACTGTTGCCAATGATTTTCCACCTTTTGCATATACTACAGTATAGGTTGCTCCGCAATCTTTTGTTATCAGTACTGCGATGGAATCAAAAACACTTGAGTTGGCACGTTGATGAGCTACATCAAATGTCAATACAGGCGCTGTTACGTTGGAGAAATCATAGACCGGTGTATTGATCTCATCTCTTGTTCCTGCAGGATCATCATCATAATTGTCGAACACCATGCATTTCTGACTTGTACCAAACCCTCCTACGGATGTGTTTTGTTTCCAGAAAACGCCATCATTATTTATATTTTTTGATGTCCAGTTTGTTGGTGGGAATGTACCTTCAAATCCTTCATTCAGTGGCAATGCAATGGCACTTGTAATAGTAATGTAACCAGCTTTTTCTTCTATATCATCACCCACAGCATTGGTTGCAACCAGTTTTACTTTGTAAATACCGGCTGATGCATAAGTAACGGTTGGGTTTTGCAGCGTAGATGTTGCCGGGTTTCCACCTTCGAATGTCCAGGCCCAGGAAGTAGGTGTATTCGACGATTTATCAGTAAATTTTACAGAAGCACCTGGACAGCCACTTGTTTTATCAGCAGAAAAATCTGTGACCGGAGCCTGAGGTGTTGTGGTACACAAACCATGTGTTCCAAGCGCTTTACGATAGGTACCATTCGCCATTGCAGTCTGGATACGTGTCGCCTGATCCTTGGTAAACATGTATTTACAAGGGTCATTTGTATAGTCCATGATGTTCATGGTCATTTCGCCATTTGTACTGTTGCCGGTACAGGTTCCTTTGTTGGTAGGGAATGAAGGGCAATTAAAGTTGGCTTGTTTTGTCGGAGGAGTGTCAGCACAATAATCATTTCCACAGTTCACATCCGCCCAGGTATGTCTCAATCCAAGATAATGACCGATCTCATGCGATGAGACCCTTCCTTTGTCATAACCACTGGCAAGTGTTCCGGTTGTACCAAAACATTGCCCCCAGCACCACAATCCATCTGTTGTAGAGGTTCCTACAGTTACATCCGATAACCCCTGTAAACCGGTACCTGCAGGAGCATTTGCTACTCCCAGTCCTGTACCACCTACCGGACGTTCGGACACCCAGATATTTAAATATTTGGATGGATCCCAAATCGTAGCAGGCTTCATTTTTGTATCTACATAGTTCAAAAATGTCGTATTGTTTGTTGAGTTGGAAACGGCTTTCGGATCCTGGATATTTACCGAAGAATACAGGATACGTTCAATACCCGGCTCTGCCAAAATATTTCCTTTCGGATCTTTTACTGCCAGACAAAAAGAAACACCTGTATTAGCAACCAGGTCTTTCCACACAGCTGGCACATTACCCACATTCAGCCCTTTCCCTGCAAAATCATCATTGAATACCTGGATTTGTGATACCAATTGTGCATTGCTTAAGTTAGGAAATGTTCCAACAGCTTCACCAGCATGAATAACATGGATAATAACCGGGATTGTATAATTTACAAGTGCTGCTTTTCCTTTCAGGGCTTTAAATTCTTCAACCTTTTGATTGAACCAGGCATCATATTCTGCACTTGGAGCCCTGAAACCACAAAGGGCCGGACGCTCTTCTTCATTCACATAGGAATTTTGTGCATACACCTGGTTTCCAAAAATCAGTGATGCTACTGTTCCTATTGTTAGTATTAATTTTTTCATGTATTAATTTTTGTAAAACTGATTTTAATAACACGAAATTAACCCTGCGAAGAATGGATTCAAATGCAAAAAGCAATGATAGTTAAGGAGTAAAACTGCAAAAACAAGAATACAAACACTTAATTATCAAACACATACACAAAAATGTTTTTAATCCTATATATCCTTTTCAAGAGTAGCATTTATAAGCCATTTAGAAGGGGCTATATGAAACATAGTGTCAAACCCACCAACGGCAAAGCATATAGAAGCAACAAAAAAAGCTATTGATTTCTCAATAGCTTTTGCATATTAAACACGCTGCTTTTATGTTAGATGGTCAGATTTTTCTTTGTAGATACTTCATAGTCAGCAATGAGTTTTTTCTTGAATTTTTCATAATCATTGCTGACCTGCTGAGCATTCGTCACCCTGTTTTCAAATTTTTTAAGGGATGCGGGAAGCTCTATGGTTTTATTAATGAGCGGTTCAACAACTTCAGCAAATTTTGCCGGATGAGCTGTTTCAAGAAAAATTCCAATTTCATTTCCGGTAATGATTTTTGTAAGCGCTAAATAACCCACTGTACCATGAGGATCCATTAAATAGTGTTTCTCCTGGTTTGTTTTAATAAGAGCTGTTTGGTTGCCCCGTCATCAAAATAAAACCCTTTTATATCTTTTGAAATGGCATCAAATGACTGATCGTACAGATACAGCATTCGGCTATAATTACTCGGATCTCCAACATCCATTGCATTAGAAATGGTTTGAACAGAAGCTTTGGGTGTATAGATTCCGGATCTTAAAAATTCAGGAATAGTGTTGTTGTCATTTGTTGCTGCAACAAAATAAAGAACGGGCAGTCCCATTTTTTTTGCAAGCAATCCTGCTGTCAGGTTGCCCAGGTTACCCGTAGGAACAGAAATGACAAGAGGTTTTAATTTATCCTTTAATTGCTTTTTTAACTGGGCATATGCATAAAAATAATAAACGGATTGAGGCAGCCAGCGTGCAATGTTGATTGAATTTGCAGATGACAATTGAAATATTTTTTTTAGTTCCTCATCCAGAAAAGCTTGTTTCACTAATTTTTGACAATTGTCAAACGTTCCGTCCACTGCAAAAGCGGTGATATTTTCACCTAAAGAAGCAAATTGTTTTTCCTGCATCGCGCTTACTTTATTGTGAGGATAAAGAATGACAACATCCACATTTTTAATTCCCAGAAATGCATTTGCAACTGCACTTCCTGTATCTCCGGATGTTGCAACGAGCAGCAATGATTTTTTCTTTTCATCACCCAGCACAGCATAACAGTTGGCCAAAAACCTTGCTCCAACATCTTTAAATGCAGCAGTGGGGCCATGAAAAAGTTCAAATGAATAGATATTATTCTCCACTTTGGCCAATGGTATTTCAAAAGTAAACGTGTCTTCACAAATTTTCTTTATTTGTTCCTTACTTAAATCATCTGAAATAAACGGGGTTAATACTGCTACTGCAATTTCAGGAAGAGAAAGAGCATCTATTTTTGAAAAAAATTCGGATGACAAGTGAGGTACCTCCTCGGGTACAAACAATCCGTTGTCATCAGCCAATCCTTTTATGAATGCCTCTTTAAAAGAATAGGTTTTGCTTTTATTATTGGTACTGTAGTAATTCATACGTTCAATTTTTAAAATTGCAAAATTATTTGCTCACAAACTGTGGGTTCGGCAATAGATGAGCACCTTGCGTTGCTACTTTAGAGGTAAATGCATTCACATTTATCCCTGTTCCCTGGTATATGGCTTCAAAAGCTTGTTTCACTCTTTCAGCTTCTTCCTGTGATTTTGACAACGCAAATAAAGAGGGACCGGATCCGGAAATACCACCTCCTAATGCACCTGCATCAACTGCAGCCTGTTTTGCTTTATAAAACAATGGGATCAGACTTCCCCTTTGCGGTTCAATGATATCATCATTCAGGCTGCGTGCAATTAAATCATAATCACCCTGTGTTAGTCCCAGGATCAAGCCTGCAATATTACCGGATTGTTTAACAGCAGCCTTTAATGAGATTTCCTGTTTTAAAATATTTCTTGATAAGGATGTTCTTAGTTCAACTTGTGGATGAACAATCGTGCAATACAGCTTCACATTTAGCGGAACCGAAATTACATCCAACGGTTCATACGACTTAACAAGTGTAAATCCTCCGATCAGTGCCGGGGCCACATTATCCGCATGAGCTGTTCCGGAAGCAAAGCGTTCGCCCTCCATACTAAATTCAATCAATTCCTTTGTTGAAAATGGCCTTCCAAGCAATTCGTTCACTGCAAAAGTAATGGCAACAGAACTTGCTGCGCTGCTTCCCAAGCCGCTTCCAATTCCCAATCCTTTGTTCAGCTTAATATCCAACCCATTTTTATAGTTGGCTTTTGTTAACATCATCCTGGCAATAATACCCACTACGTTTTCTTCTGCATTTGTTGACAGTTGTGTAGAGCCCGTTATTGATGAAATAATGACTTCATCGGTACCCATGGGTTGAATGGTTACATCATCACCTATTCCTTCCAGTGCAAATCCCAATACATCAAATCCGCAACAGACATTTGCAACGGTTGCCGGAGCGAATGCCTTTATTATTTGTTTATCCTGCATAATTAAAAGTTAGAAATTTTTAAAATATCACCAAATACGCCGGCTGCTGTTACTTCTGTTCCTGCACCAGCTCCTTTGATGATCATTGGGTTCGGGCTATAACGTTTGGTTTCGATCAATACGACGTTATCGGCATTTTTTAAATTATAAGCAACATGATCGGCACCTACTTCTGTAATACCAACAGATGCTTTTCCGTCTTGTAACCTTGCCATAAATCTTAAAATCCCTCCTTTGGCAACGGCTTCTTTTCTCCTGGTTTCCATGTGATCATCAAAACGTTTCAATTTCTCAAGCAATACCGGCCAATCCAGATTATATAAACTTTCTGAAGTTGGCAATAATGGATTTGACAGCACATCTTCCATTTCATATGCATATCCGCTTTCTCTTGCCAATATTAATAATTTTCGCATTACATCCTTTCCGCTTAAATCAATAAACGGATCCGGTTCGGTGTAACCAAGTTCTCTTGCTTGTGTCACCGCTTCCGAAAACTTAACTTTTTCAGAAATACTATTGAAAATGTAATTTAAACTTCCAGACAGCACCGCTTCTATTTTAACGATTTGATCACCGCTTGCTTTCAGATCCTGTATTGTTTTTAAAACCGGTAAACCGGCTGCGACATTTGTTTCGTATAAAAATTTTACCTTTTTATTGTTTGCCTCCGCTTTAATAGCCTGTAAGTTACTGATAGCAGAGGATGCTGCAATTTTATTGGCTGCTACTACCGATATTCCCGATTTTAATGCTTCTAAATAAATACCGGCGATTTCTTCGGAAGCAGTACAATCTATCAATATGCTGTTTTGTAAATTTAATTTTTTCAGTCGCTGCACAAATGCATTTACATTCAGCTTTTCTCCTTTCTCATTGAGTTCTTTTTGCCAATTACTGATGACCAGCCCATTTTCGTTGAAATGCATTCTTGAGCTGTTAGCAATTCCGATCAGTTTAATGTCAATAAAATTTTCTTTCTTCAGAATAGCTGATTGAGAAGCAATCTGATCCAATAATTCCTTTCCTACTTTACCCGGTCCCATCATAAATAAATGCAGGTGTTTTGCATTGGATAAGAAAAAACCTTCATGCAATACATTCAATGTTTTTTTTGCATCCGTTTCATTTACAACAATAGAGATATTCCTTTCTGTGGCACCTTGTGCAATAGCTCTTACATTCACACCATTTGAACCTAATAAGGAAAATACTTTACCGCTGATACCTGCCTGTTGTTTCATTTTGTTACCTACAATAGCAACGATCGATAATTTTTTCTCTACCAGCAACGGACTAATTTTGTTTAAAGAAATTTCATAAGCAAACTCCGATTCAATCGAATTCACTGCCACAGCAACATCTCCTTCGTTAATACCAATACTGATGGTATGCTCGGAAGATGATTGGGTGATAAAATAAACATTGATATTTTTAACGGATAATGCACTAAAAAAGCGGGCCGCTATTCCCGGAATTCCAACCATTCCACTTCCGGTAATGGTGATAAGTGCAATATTATTAACACAGGATAACCCTTTCACTGCTGTTTCTGAATTGCCGCCTGCATTAGTTATTAAGGTTCCTTTGTGTTTTGGATTAAACGTATTCTTCAGAAGAAGTGCAATATTTTTTTCAAGTAACGGATGGATCGTTGGAGTATATAATACTTTAGCTCCAAAGTGAGAAAGCTCCATAGCCTCTTCATAAGATAATTCATCAATAGAATAAGCACCCTCCACTAATCGCGGATCACTGGTATACATACCATCCACATCCGACCAGATTTCCAGACAATCGGCATTCAATGCTCCTGCAATAATTGCTGAGGTATAATCCGAACCACCACGTCCAAGTGTACTTGCATGTCCGTTTTTTGTTTTTGCAATAAAGCCTGGTAACAATGCTATTTCAATACTTTTTAATTTTTCAATAATGGCTTTATTGGTCACTTCAAAATCCACTTTTAACGGTTGGTTGTTATCAACGGTAGTAATCAGTTCACGTGAATCTATCCAGGTATTATTGAGACCTGCATAGTGAAGAGCCTGCGAAATGATGTTTGAGGAAAGTAATTCGCCAAAGCTGACGAGTTGTGCATTTACATTGGGTGAAAGCTCCTGAAGGATATAGATTCCTTTGCACACGTTTTCCAATTCGGCAAGTAACAATTTAATTTTTCCTTTTATCTCTATATGATGCTGTATTGGAATCAGCTCTTCAATTGCTTTTAAATGCCGCTCTTCAATTTCTTTGATGATATCTAAATAGCTTTGATCTTTTTTAATTGCAAGGCTTGCACACATCAGCAACTTATCCGTAACTCCTCCCATTGCAGAAACAACTACATATAAATTTTTCGTCGTTTCTTTTTTTTCTTTAATAATTTCTATTATTTTTTTTATGTTTTCTGAGTTGAGTACGGAGGTGCCCCCGAATTTTAAAACAAGCATTGATGGTTTCTTTTTTTTTAAAGTTTATATTCATTATTTAACATTCCGCAACATTTACGGAAATGTTTACAGCAAGTCCGCCTTCAGAGGTCTCTTTGTATTTTTCATTCATATCTTTTGCCGTTTCCCACATCGTTGCAATCACATTATCAAGGCTGACCCTGGCATTTCTTGGATTACTTTCCATTGCAAGATTAGCTGCTGTTATGGCTTTCATGGCACCCATTGCATTTCTTTCGATGCAGGGGATCTGAACGAGTCCTCCTACCGGATCACACGTCAATCCCAGATGGTGTTCCATTGCAATTTCTGCTGCTTGTAGTACCTGTTCCGCACTTGCACCCATAATTTCAGATAATCCCGCAGCAGCCATGGATGATGAAACACCGATCTCTGCCTGACACCCACCCATAGCCGCCGAAATGGTTGCCTTTTTCTTATAAAAAGTCCCTATTTCACCGGCCGTTAAAATAAAATCAATGATTTCTTTTTCACTAATATCCGGAAGAAAACAATAAGCATACATGAGTACCGCAGGTATAACGCCTGCCGCCCCATTGGTAGGAGCTGTGATGATCCTTCCAAAAGAAGCATTTTCTTCATTTACGGCAAGTGCAAAACACGTGACCCATTTGTTAATATTGATAAAATTTCCGGCTGTATTTTTAACCAGCTGCACCCATTCTTCATAACTGGAGTAAGGTTTGGAATCTTTCAGCAATTGAAAATTCAAATCTGCACCTCTTCGTTTTACTTGCAAACCGCCAGGTAGTTCTCCTTTTGTGGAAACCCCGCGATAAATACAATCCTGCATTTCTTTCCATAGATACAGGCATTTTGTTTTAACTTCCTGTTCACTGTTCCAGGTTTGTTCATTCAGGTTTACCAACTCTGGAATTGTCAAATTCAGTTTTTTACAATTATTCAGTAGATCCGTTGCTGTATGGCAAGGGTATAAAGACGGTGTTAAAATAAGTATTTCTTTAACCCCTTCTTCCGAAATAAAACCACCACCCAGAGAATGATAATTTTTTTCCAGCACTACATCATTCCCATTATAAGCAAAAAAGGATATCCGGTTCGGATGCGGTAAATCCTTTGTATCCAAATCAAAAATAATATCCTTTACAGGATCAAAATCGGTTTCTTTTTTATTGATTATTATCCTTTTACGTTCTTTTAATTGATTAACAATGCTGTTTACTTTTTTTGTATCAATGATTCTGTAGTCTTCACCATTGAGCCCCAGCATGGCTGCAATATCAGTTCCATGGCCTTTGCCTGTTTTGGCAAGTGAACCGAATAAAATAACCTTTACGGATGTTATATCCTTACCGGCATATTCATTTTCAAGTGTTTTAATAAATAAAGAAGCGGCCTTCCAGGGACCCATCGTATGGCTGCTGCTAGGGCCTATGCCTACTTTTATAATATCAAAAATACTTATGCTCTCCATTTTCTATTTTATTTACACGTTTTAGAGAATAAAGTGAACGCAAAAATAGCTTTAAAATCAATAGGGTATGTTATTTAAATAACGCTACTTTATTATTAATTTCTTCATACTGTATATTATATGCTTTCATTTTATCAATCAGTAAATTATAATTTTCTTTACTGTATAGTTCAATCCCTACTACGGCAGGTCCGTTTTCTCTGCTATTTTTCTTTACATACTGAAAGTAAGTAATATCATCGGTTGGATTCAACACATTGACCAGATACTCTTTCAGCGCTCCTGCGCGTTGTGGAAAGGTGATCAGAAAATAATGTTTTAGTCCTTCATGCAATAAAGAACGTTCTTTGATTTCTTCCATGCGGGTAATATCATTATTACTGCCGCTGATAACTGCAACGATCTTTTTTCCTTTTATCTTTTCTTTATAATGATTAAGTGCTGCTATGGACAGGGCTCCTGCCGGCTCAACAACGATTGCATTTTCGTTATATAATTTCAGCATGGTGGAGCAAATTTCACCTTCTTCGATAAGGATAATATCATCCAGAACTTCTTTGCAAATATCAAATGTTAATATTCCCGGTTGTTTTACTGCTGCTCCATCCACAAATTTTTCAATATTTTCAAGCTTCATGCGCTCACCTTTTTTTATGGATTGAAACATGGAAGGAGCACCTGCCGGCTGAACACCAATTATTTTTGTAGTGGGTGAAAGTTGGTGCATTACGCTTCCCAGACCGGAAGCCAGCCCCCCTCCTCCTACCGGAACAAAAATATAATCAATTAATTGCCCTGCCTGTTCAAGTATTTCAAGTCCGACTGTACCTTGTCCTTCAATTACTTTTTCATCATCAAAGGGATGAACAAATACCTTGTTTTGTTCTTTAC
>CAZMRM010000083.1:0-357 GCA_964568515.1 uncultured Chitinophaga sp.
TGCATCACTTCGGTAATTATTTTGATACCATTCGCCCGACAAATACGATTAAACATTTTTAGTCCTTCCAATCCCATTCCACGAAATGCATAAGGGGAGCTGCGTGGTTTAAAAACTCCTCCACGCATTATCTTTATATCATTCTCTACCAGATGTTTTACAATCTTTTCCACCTGGTCTTCACTTTCAATACTGCATGGACCAGCCATGATGGTTAGATTGCTTGCATTTATTTTAACTCCGTCCCCTAAATCAATTTCTGTACGCCCCACTTTCCATTTGCGTGAAACTAACTTATACGCTTCGGATACCCGGTGTACATCCTGGACACCTGCCAGGTTTCCTATCAAACGAATA
>CAZMRM010000083.1:367-11448 GCA_964568515.1 uncultured Chitinophaga sp.
TTCATTCTTCCCTATACACACCAGATAACTTCCTTTTTGGGTCTTTACTTCTGTACTCTTATAACCCATTCCTGCAATGGCGGAATGTATTTTTTCTTTGATAGAAGTTGTTATTTCTTTTTCCAGTTGAATTATCATATAAATTTTTTATTTAAGTAAAAGATATAATAAATTTATAACCATTAAGTTAAAACACTTTTACCTTTACTGTTTTAATAAAATTTGAAATATCCGATTTCAGGTTTTTGCTGTCTTTCACAGCTTTTACGAAAGCACTGCCAATGATGGCTCCGTTTGCATATTCGCATGCTTTTTCAAATGTGGCTGCGTCAGAAATCCCAAAGCCAATGATGGTAGGATTTTTAAGCTTCATGTCCCGGATCCTCTTAAAATACAGCTCCTGTGCTTCCAGTATTTCTCCTTTTGCACCGGTGGTACTGGATGATGAAACCATGTAAATAAAACCATTTGAATGCTCATCAATAAACCGTATTCTGTTTTCTGAAGTTTGGGGAGTGATCAAAAACACGTTTTTCAACTGATGTTTTTCAAAAACAGATTTATATTCTTCGAGGTATTCCTGCATGGGAAGATCCGGCAGGATAACACCATCAACGCCCAAAGCTGATGCATCTTTGCAAAATTTTTCAATCCCATATTGTAATACCGGATTTAAATACCCCATTAATAGAATAGCCGCTTTGGAATTTTTTATGTCACATTTGGACAGCTGATCAAATAACAATTTAATATTCATACCATTAAATAATGCTACTTCACTTGTATGTTGAATTGTTGGACCATCTGCCAAAGGATCCGAAAATGGCATCCCCACTTCTATCATGTCTACTCCGTTTTCTTCCAGCTCTTTAATAATATCTCCTGTATCATTCAATCCCGGAAAGCCTGCCGTAAAGTAAATGGAAAGAACATGGTTATTTTTTTCTTTAAATAATCTTTCTATTTTGTTCATTGTCAATATATTTAATATTTTATTTAAACCTTTTTAAAGATCCATGTGTTTGATAAAAGCAGCGAGATCCTTATCACCTCTTCCTGATAAATTCACGATAACCACCTCCTCTTTTTTAGCTTTTAAATCGTTCAGATAAGCAAGTGCATGTGCACTTTCCAAAGCAGGAATAATTCCTTCCAGTTTGCACAATTGGTATACGGCTTTTAATGCATCCTCATCTGTTATGGATACAAATTGTGCCCGTCCGCTTTCAAATAAATGTGCATGAATGGGTCCTACCCCCGGATAATCCAATCCGGCTGAAATGCTATAGGGTTCGGTTATTTGTCCGTCTTCCGTTTGCATCAACAAGGTTTTGCTGCCATGAATGATCCCTATTTTGCCCAACACACTGGTAGCAGCAGAATGTCCGGAATGAATACCCTTTCCGGCAGCTTCCACAGCAATCAATTTAACTTCTTTATTATCAAGAAAATGATAAAAGGCACCTGCAGCATTACTACCACCACCAACACATGCAATTACATAGTCAGGATTTTCGTTTCCTGTTTTTTCCTTGAGTTGTTTTTTTACTTCTTCACTGATAATGGCTTGAAAACGGGCCACCATATCCGGATAAGGATGTGGTCCTACTACTGAACCAATAATGTAATGAGTATCTATAGGATTATTGATCCAATCCCGGATAGCTTCATTGGTAGCATCCTTTAATGTTTTGCTTCCACTCTTTGCCGGGATTACGGTAGCTCCTAATAATTTCATACGGGCCACATTGGGAGCCTGACGTTCAATATCAACTTCGCCCATATATACGATGCACTCAAGTCCCATGAGGGCACAAACAGTTGCTGTGGCCACCCCATGTTGTCCGGCTCCTGTTTCTGCAATAATGCGTGTTTTTCCCAATCGCCTGGCCAACAAAATTTGCCCAAGTGTATTGTTTACTTTATGGGCACCGGTATGATTGAGATCTTCCCGTTTTAAATAAATGGTTGTTTTATAGTGTTCAGAAAGACGTTTTGCATGATACAAGGGTGAAGGACGTCCTACATAATCTTTTAAAAGCTCCCGCCACTCTTTTTGAAAGGCCGGTTCATTCATTATTTGAAGATATTTTTCACGTAGTTCTTCTACATTCGGATACAACATCTCCGGAATAAAGGCACCTCCAAAGTTTCCGTAATACCCCTTTTCATTCACCTGATAACTCATTTTGTCCTTATTTAAATGATTTGTTTTTATATTTTGTGATGTATCTATTTTTCGAGACTGCACTTATTGCTGATAAAATGACCTGCCAGCTGTATTTACATCACTTTTTTTATGTGATTAAATAACTCCCTTAGTTTTTCCACATCTTTTACTCCCGGACTTGTTTCGAACCTGCTGTTAACATCAATCGCATGTAAAAGCGGATATTCTCTTACATGCTTTTCTATTTCCAGAACAGCTGGTAAATCCAATCCTCCACTTATAAAAAAAGGAACTTCCATCGTGTATTTTTTCAATAATTTCCAGTCAAATTGTTTTCCGCTACCACCATGTTCGGCAGTTTTGGTATCGAATAAAAAATAATCGCAGGTCTCTTTATAGTCTTCCAGCTTTTTAAAATCAAAATGTTCGTCTATTCCAAAAGCTTTAATAATACAGGTAATACGTTTCATCTGCCTGCAAAAATAAGGAGGCTCATTACCATGAAGTTGTATACAATCCAGATCATATTTGTTTATTTTATCGATAATATCATCTGCATCTGCATTTACGAATACTCCTGTTTTCTTTATCTCAGGAGGTAATGCCGGAAATTCGAATTGGTCAGTGACATATCTGTTGGAAAGGGCATAAAATATAAATCCGAGGTAGTCAGGCTTCAATTCGGCAACCTGCTCAATATTGTCTTTATATCTCATCCCACAAACTTTTATTTTCATAGTTCTGTGTTTTTGTTTTGGTTAAATTTTTTTTATCATAATGAAATCATTCATAAAAAAACCGTTCCCAATATCAAAATCTGCTACTTCTTTAATAACAAAACCCATTTTAAAATAGAAATTAATGGCTTTAAAATTTTTTCTGTTAACTGTCAGCTCAATACTTTGTGCTGTTTTTAATGACTGAAGAAGGTAACCAAGAAATTCGGAGCCTATTCCTTTCCTTTGTTTTTCCGTATCCACATAAAACTTGTGTAAAAAATAATGTGTATGCTCTTTTGTGCTGACGGATATATACCCGACAGGTATATTGTCGTCGTATGCAAGTGTATACTCCTGCTGCTCTTTCATCTGCTTTAAAACACTTTCAGAAGAATACATTTTTTGAAGCATGTATTCCACTTGTTGTATTCCAATGATTGGAACATAGTGTTTTTTCCAAATACGTTCGGCAAGCTGTGAAATAACCGGAATATCTTTTTCTGCCGCTTTTTTATAGGTTAATGCCATTGTTAAACTGTTTTCAATTTGCTTTTCATTTTTATTACTTCCTGAATAAAGTTGCTGCAGGCCAGTTCAGGACGGCTCTGTTTCATGAACAGCTCCCCCATCAGAAACCCCTGGAATCCGGCATTTTTTAAATTCAAAATCGTTTCAGGAGCATCAATTCCACTTTCTGAAACTTTAACAAACTGGTTGGGAATTAAATCCACCAGTTCATAAGACTGGGAAATATTGACACTAAAATCTTTTAAGTTCCTGTTATTTACTCCAACAGCATCTACCTGGTCGTTAATGGCACCCAACTCCTCTTTATCCCGTATTTCCAATAAAATTTCAAGTCCCAGGTTTTTTGCAAACTGTGCAAACTGCCTGATTTGCTGAGGTGATAATACATTTGCCAGCAATAAAATAACATCTGCACCGATTGATTTTGCTTCAATGATCTGGTATTCATCAATGATGAATTCTTTCCTTAAAATGGGACAATAGTTAAATTTACGAACGGTTGTCAGGTCCGAATTTTTGCCTCCGAAATACTCCGTGTCGGTTAAAATACTTAATGCGCTTGCTCCGGCCTGCATATAGCCCATGGTGGTACGTTCAATATCCGCATATTTGTTTATAATGCCTTTGGAGGGTGACTTTCTTTTAAATTCAGCGATGATTCCTACTTTATCTTCCCGCTGTAAATATTTTTTAAAAGAAACTGCAGGAGATGAAAAGTAAATGGATTGTTCAAGCAATTTTACCGGGTACAAACTTTTTCGTTCTTCTACTTCTTTGCGTTTGTGGGTTATTATTTTGTCAAGTGTATTCATATCGTTTTGTGTGACGCTGTCCTAATTATTAATAAGTTGTTTATATACCTGTAATGCTTTTTTAGAGTTTAACGACTCCTGTGCTTCTGCCAGGCAATTATAAAGGGACCTATCGGGATAAACACATTTAATGGCAACAGCTGCGTTTATACAAACCACATTGTTCTGAGCAGTGGTTCCTTCTCCCTGGAGTATTTTCATGAATAGCTTCGCTGCTTCTTCAATGGATGTACCACCACTAATGTCTTGCTGTTTAAGGGAATTTAAACCCAGATCAGCGGGTTGAACCAGTTGCTCTGTACGTTTGGATATGAGTTTAAAATCGGAAGTTAATGAGATCTCATCATATCCATCAAATGAATGAACCAACGTATATTCGGAAGACGTGTTTTGCAGGAGATAATTATACAGTCTTGCCATTTCCAGATTATAAACACCAATTACTTTATATTTAGGAAAGCAAGGATTCACAATAGGTCCGAGTATATTGAAAAAAGTACGTACACCAAGTTCTTTTCTGATAGGTGCTACTGTTTTCATGGCAGGATGAAATAGAGGGGCATGCATAAAGCAGATACCCGCCTGATCCAACTGTTTTTGGAGTACATTTTTATCGTTGGTAAATTTATAACCAATGGCTTCCAATACATTGGAGGAACCACTCACCGAAGATACTCCATAATTCCCATGCTTCGTTACCCTAATTCCCGCACCTGCGGTTATAAAACATGCAAGGGTAGAGATATTAAATGTATCTTTTCCATCACCTCCGGTTCCAACAATATCAATTGTTTCTGAAGAATCAAAATGTGTATTCATACACAATTCAAGCATTGCTTCCTGAAAACCGATCAACTCATGAACAGTAATATTACGCATCAAAAAAACAGACATAAAAGCTGCAACCTGTGAAGGGTTGTATTTTCCGGAAGTGATATTCATCAATATCGTTTTTGCCTCTTCCCTGGAAAGTGTTTTATTTTCAAATAAAGTGGTTAATATTTCTTTCATTTTTTATTGACCCAGTTTTCAATCATTTGTAATCCATGTTCTGTTAATACGCTTTCCGGATGAAATTGTACACCGCTTAAGTCGTATGACCGGTGACGAAGCCCCATGATACTGCCGGATTCATCTATGGCCGTAATCTCCAGGTCTTTTGGAAGATCCTCTTTGTTCACTGCCCAGGAATGATAACGACCTACTTTTAAGTTCTTTGGTATCCCTTTGAACAGGGCATCCTCTACCAAAATACTGACAGGTGTGGCAACTCCATGAAATACATCTTTCAGATTACTGATGGATCCGCCAAATGCTTCAGCAATAGCCTGTTGTCCGAGACAGACCCCTAAAATGCTTTTTGTTGGTGCATATTTTTTAATAACGTCCAATAAAATTCCGGCTTCTGAAGGAATTCCAGGTCCCGGTGAAAGAAGGATCTTATCAAAACGATCAATCTCACTCAAAGAAATTTTATCATTTCTGTATACCTCTATCGCCGCATCCGTCACCTTCTCCAGGTAATGTACAAGGTTGTAGGTAAAGCTATCATAATTATCAATAACAAGTATTTTCATAGTGGATATTTGTAATAACATGAAAATGATCAGATCTGCTGAGCAAATTCAATGGCTTTTTTCAATGCTGCTAATTTATTATTTACTTCATTTAGTTCACTTTGTTCATTAGATGATTCCACAACACCTGCCCCTGCCTGATAAAACAACTGATTATTTTTACTAAGAAAGGAGCGTATCATAATGGCCGAGTTAAAGGAGCCATCAAATCCCATAAAACCGATACAGCCCCCATAAAAGCTTCTGTTCCCTCTTTCATATTTATCTATTAATTGCATGGCCTTATGCTTGGGTGCGCCACTAAGCGTTCCGGCCGGAAAAGTATCTGCTACCAATTTCATGCTGGTTGCGGAGGGTTTTAATTTACCGGAGACTTTGGAAACCAAATGAATGACATGCGAATAGAACTGAATTTCCCGGAAGGTTTCTACTTTTACTTCTTTGCAATCCCTGCTTAAATCATTTCTGGCCAAATCCACCAACATCACGTGCTCTGCATTTTCTTTTGCATCCAGTTTGAGCCTTTCAGCAAGTTGTGCATCCGCATCATCATTACCGGTACGTTTAAAAGTTCCGGCGATCGGATGAATGGATGCCAAATTATTTTTAATGATCAATTGTGCTTCGGGTGAAGAACCAAATATTTTAAAATTGCCGTAATCAAAATAAAAGAGATAAGGTGAAGGATTGACAGAACGGAGGGCGCGGTACACATTAAAATCATCGCCTTTGAAGGATTGAGAAAATTCTCTTGAAAGTACTATCTGAAAAACATCTCCTCTTTTACAATGCTCCTTTCCTTTTGCAACCACCTTTATAAACTCTTCATCCGTAAAGTTTGAAGTTTCTGCATTTTCTGTCTGAAAAGGATAAGAAGCAAAATTTTTATTGGAAATGAAAGCTTCCAGTTGTTCCAATCCGTTGTTGTTTTTTTGTTCGAAACTATGTTCAAACAGGTATATCTCATCCTTATAATGATCGATTGCAATAACATACTGATAAATGCTGTATAATATATCCGGAATTTTTTTACTTTCCTTTTTTGCAACGTTTATTTTCACATCCTCAAAATAGCGAACCGCGTCGTAGGCAATATAGCCGAATAAGCCATTGCTGATAAATTTAAAATCTGCATTGGAAACAGTGAAAGTGTCAACAAATTTTTTGATCTCGTCCGGAACAGAGGTTTCTTTGCTAATATTATTTTTTGTTATGTTCCCGTCTGGAAATGCGCAGATGATAACCTCCTCTTCTACTTTAACAGAAGCCAATGCTTTGCAGCAAATAAACGAAAAACTGTTTTCATTCCCATGATAATCGGAGCTCTCCAGCAAAATACTGTTCGGAAATTTATCCCGTAATTTCAAATAAATACTGACAGGTGTATAAGTATCGGCCAAGAGTTTTTTATAAGTGGTGGTAAGGTTATATTTCATTTCTTATTTATTATGTAAAAAAAAAGCCCGCTTTGAGAGCGGGCATATATACTAATTGGTAATTAAATATAATGGCTAGACCGTTCTCCTGTTATTAGAGGACGACCACCACCACATGTTATTTACTACTTGTTTTTTCATTTTTATAAACCGAGGCAAATATAGCACACAAAAACTTATTAAAACAAATTTTTTAATAAAATTTTATATTTTCCTGATCATTTTTTTGATGATTCCCTTAAATTCGTTATTATCAAATGACCACCGGAATGTTTGTATCCTATAACAGAAAAATCCTGCAGATGGGTACAAACATCCCGGCAGTCACTTATTATTAATTAAAACACTATCCCTATGAAGAAAAAACTAATTTTATTAGCAGGGGTTTGCAGTCTGATGGATACAGCACTCGCCTCCGAATCGCCGGTAAGTTATACTACTACCGCATTAACCGTGTCTGTTGATTGGGTGAAGACGGCAACAGGAACCTGGGAAAGTCAGCTTGATGGAAAAAAGACATTCTACAAAATTAATGCAACAGATGGGTCCTTGTGGTCATCTTCTGACAACCTTAAATGGGAACAGGTAAAAGGAGGTACATGGCAGGATAAAAACGGGAAGTTCCTTAAAATTGAAAACAACGAATTGAAATCTTCGGCAGATGGAAAAATCTGGGCAGTTGTAAGCGACTCACAATGGCAATCTACCAATGGTACCTGGTACAAATTTGATAAAGCAATGATTCTTTGGGCAAAAGCCGGTAAGATGTAATCCTTTATCCGTTTAACTTTCTTAAACCATTGCTTTCACAATTGTCAAATTTGCTAATGCATTTTTGTTCTATACACAACATGCTGCTGAAACTTTAAAGCATTTCAAAAAAATAAAGGTCTGAAACAATACGGGCCTTTATTTTTTTTGAAAGAGTTTTTCTAAAATTTGTGTGGTTTGGTTCCAGTTGAAATTTCGCATTACATACTGATATCCATTCTCTGCAATTTGATTCAATTGCTCTTCATTTTTTAGTAAAGATAAGATACACTGTGCATATTCTTCTGGTTTATCTGCTACTAAAATTTGTTGTCCGGGTATTGCGCCTAAAGCATTATTGGCCAGTGTAGATGTTACACAGGGTAATTTCATAGCCATTGCTTCCAGTAATTTGTTTTGCAAACCAATACTGATTTGCATAGGAGCCACCAAAATTTTTGATTTTGCAAAATTTTCCCGAATGTCATCCATCCATCCACTGATGACCACTTTATCCGACTTTAGTTCCAATACTTTATTATTGGGACTGGCACCGGAAATGAGCAGCCTCACCGTTGGCAACTGCTTCCAAACAAGAGGCAATACTTTATTTACAAGATATTGTACGCTTTCTACATTTGGCGGATAATTCATATTTCCATTGAATAACAATTCAAACTCCTTCTGAAAAGAAATAGGTTTAAAATAATCGGTATCAACACCATTGGGAACGACAACAATTTCATTTTTACGGGGATGAGGGATCAGGCTTTTATCCTGATCGGATATGATTGTTTTGTTATCAAAAAAGTCAAATATCTTGCGTTCGTATTTAAGCAGGCGCCTGTACTCTATTCCAAGAACAGGCTTCATATAAAAGGCACTGGTAGATTGCCTCCTCTCCATTCCTTTGGAAAAAACATCCATAAAATCGAGGGTGCGACCAATAGAAGGATATGCTTTTGCATATTCCGCTGTACGGATCAATTGACAATAGATATGATCAGGTTGCTGTTGTTTGATCAATGCATCAATCTTTTTCTGTGCTTTATGAAAATAAAAATATCCTACCTGAAAAGGTTTTCCGTCAAAAAGCGTTCGGATAAGATTTAGTACAATCGCAAATCTTGTCAGCTTAAGAATGGTAATCCCGGAACAATATTTTTTAAGTTCAGGCAGCGCATTTTTATCCAACTTAATATCATTTAATGCAAATAAAAAAACCTCATTATTTTTTGATAACTCTTTAATTTGATTGAATGCACGAAGCTTATCCCCTTTTTCCAATGGATATGGTACACGTGATAATATGATAAAAATTTTCAAATCAGTTTAATGTTTGATAAAATTCGGATAAACGGTTGCAAATCTTCCGGTTATCATATTTGTTCTCAATCAACAATCGGGCATTCTGTCCGATTGTTTCCGAAAATATTTTATTGTTTATACACAGATCAATCGCTTCTACAAATTCCTTTTCAGAATTCGCGATCAGTACATTTACTTTATCTTCACACAGTATACCTTCTGCTCCGATAGAAGTAGAAATAACTGTTTTTGATAAAGCCATGCTTTCTATTATTTTTATCCTCATTCCGCCTCCGGATTGCAGGGGTACCAGCATAATAGAATGAGTGTTTATAAAGTCCAATGAATCTTTCACTTCGCCAACAACAACTACATTTTTCATTTTTAGATCCGTCAACCATCCAGGCATATTTCTACCAGCAAGATATAAATTTAAGTTGGGATATTTAAAATGAATTTGTGGCCAGATATTTTTTAGCAACCATTTTATTGCTTCTTCATTTGGCATCCAATCCATCGCACCAATATGAAACACAGAAGGATAAGCGTGATCTGGTTGAACAGGGATATAATCAGCAAGATGGACCCCAAACGGAATGTGAACCAGGGGTTTGATACAGCCTAATTTTTTGAATTGCAACAGATCCAATTCAGTTATACAGGCTATTCCTTCATATTTATTTAACATACCTGTTTCATAATCCTTTAGCCGCTTTGCAAGTAAACTCAAATAAATTTTTTTCAACGGATTTTTTGTGATCTGTGCAAGACGTTCCCAGATCAGATATTCTACGTTGTGCGAACGAAAAACTATTTTGGCTCTGGAATTTTTTTTGATCGTTTCTACGTATGGTGTTACCCACAAAGTTTCAAGTTGAACAATATCAAAATTTTCTCTATGAAGCAATTCTTTCAGTTTGGTTTCAAATGCTTTTGAATAAAAGCGGGTAATGTTATATGATTCTCCTGAAAATAAGTTTAAGAAAGCTGAAAACGGCCGGATAGTCGTATCCACAAAAACAGATTGATAAGATGTTTTTTTTCTATACTGTGCATCAATATCCTTATCCTGAATATGGTTCTTAGGAGTCCGCATACTTAACACAGTTACCTGATTATCACAAGCAATCAGCCCTTCGGTTAACATATTCATTGCAATGCTTCCTCCATCCTTTGCGGGATATGGAACTTTACTGCATACTTGTAAAATTTTCATAAATCAATCAAATGAACGAATTATAGTATGAATGAATGACAGGACCTGATTAACAAATATAATAAATAGCCTTAACAGTGGCTATGGTATTCGACAATAACACCGAAATTACTTCCTAACCAAATGAAAAAAATCAGCGATACCGTAAAACCAACTATTTTCTTTGAGTTTGAACGAAATAGTTGTATCAAATAATCCTCTGTCAGCAGTCGCTTTATATGTTAAAATAATTCCAATCGGCAGAAGTGTGACTGTTGCCAGCCACATACCTTCAACAGGTGGAATCGTTCCTTCCTTTACAAGCTTTTCGCCTGTAATGGAAAGCACATGAAAAATAATAAAAAAGATAATTGATATAACCACAGGCATTCCAAGTCCGCCTTTACGAATAATGGCACCGAGTGGAGCACCGATAAAAAACAGCACCAGGCAGGCGATAGACAATGTAAATTTACGATGCCACTCGATTTCATAACGTACAATGGAATCCTGGTCGTTCTTCACATCTCCGGCAATGGATTCCACATATGTTTTTGTACTTCTGGCTGAGTTGGCAGCTGTTTCA